>CAYZQB010000097.1:0-11498 GCA_964480395.1 uncultured Planctomycetia bacterium | reverse complement strand
TTCAGGGTACTCATATCCAGGTACTTTTGGTCTCGGTGGTCGTGGCAGAGGAAATAATTGCGGCGGCGGCGGCGGCGGCGGTGGATATTATGGCGGTGGTGGAGCTTTCGGCGGAAGTGGCGGTGGCGGTTCAAGCTACTACGATGCAACAGGAAACACCGATAAATCTACAACAAAAGGTGTTCGCACAGGTAATGGTGAAGTTGTAATTAAATACTAATCGCAACAATTAAAATAAGTAGGCAGTTACAACTAGAATCTGCCTTTTTTTGTACATATTCATAACTTATAATCTTGGAATTAAGGGTTGCGAAATTGTTTTAAATTCAGACAATGTGTAAAATGGTGAAATATGACAAAATACTTCTGATGTATATAGCAAATATCAGTTTCTCCTGATTTCTTCGCGAGCTGATTAAATGCTGAAAGGAATCGCATGACTTTATCAGAAAACTTAAATAACTCTATCAAAAATTCTGAGCATAAAAGTATGAAACAACAGTTTCGATTTTGGGGGATAATATCAGCTATTACTTTTATATTGATACTTATATTTTATATTGTATTAGTTGATGCTCCACCTCCAGACAGGATAATGCTGACAAGTGGTGATGAAACTGGACTATATTATCATTTTGCAGAAATTTATGCAGACAATTGCCTTTCTCGAGGAGTTTCGATTGAAGTATCATCTTCCGCGGGAACAATCGAGAATCTCGACCGACTACTTGACCGAGATTCTGGATTTACAGCAGGATTGGTTCAAGGTGGTGTTGTCGCAAGTCATCCAAAACGTAAACGAATATCTGAGGAGTTACGCTCGCTGGGCAGCTTATATCGAGAACCTCTTTGGCTTTTTTACCGCGATGAAGCTTTCCCAAATGGTTTTACTCAATTAAATCAGTTAGCTGGTAAACGATTTTCTGCTGGTGTGCGAGGTTCAGGAACATTTCCAGTTGCAGCTAGAGTTCTTAGCGAATTTGGACTCGAAATCGCAAAACAAGATTCTTTGCCGACTAAGACAAATTTACTGCAGTTAAAAGGTTTATCCTCTGCAGAAGCATTAGTAAATGGGGATATAGATGCAGCATTTATGGTCGTTGGATTAGCTAAATATGTTAAACAATTGTTACTTAGCGATGGAATCAGTGTATTCAGCTTTGATAATTGGGAAGTTTTTACTCGAAAATATCCATACCTGTCTCACATAACCTTACCGCAAGGGATTGTTGACCTTAAGAAAAATGTACCTCAAAAAACGATAAATTTGATAGCGCCTGTTGCCACGCTTGTTGTGCGTAAAGACCTTCATACTGCACTTCAAGTCCTACTAACTATGACAATTGATAAAGTACATCGAAATGGTGATTCTATTTTTGCATTACCAGATGAGTTTCCAAGCCGTTTATTCGTTGATATTCCAATTTCGGACGCTGCTAACCGTTATTATCGCAACGGACCTCCAGCTCTTCAACGATTAATAGGATTCCAATGGGCTATTTGGGTAGATCGCATCAAACTTATGATAATTCCATTATTAATATTAATGATGCCTTTATTCAAGATGCTCCCACCGATTCTTCGCTGGCGTATACGTTCGAGAATTTTCAGATGGTATGCAGTAATGCGTGAAGCAGATGTTGCACTAAAACAAGATTCATCAAATGAAAAATTGTTATATTACGTTGAAAAACTAAAAGAAATTGAAAAGGAAGTTTCTCATGTCATAGTCCCACTTTCATATATGAATGAGTTTTACAATATGCGATTTCACTTGGCGTTTATTCGAGATAAGCTGATAGCTACTATTACAGATGTAAAAGAATCACCTTCAAGTATTGCTGGTTATAATTAGTTTTATATTATCCCCTATGTTAGAATTTACACGCTTTTATTACTTATCAGATAGGTATATTTTAGTATTAAAAATTCTGAGAATATAGCTCAAGCAGATAATCTGTTATTATGTAAGGTTATTTATGTTATCAAATTGGTCTATATACAATATCTCTCATAATGTGAGTTGTAACAGAATCATTTTAATATTGTTTATTAGACTCAATCTACTCACATGAGATATATAAATTGGCGAAAAAAGAAAAATATTAACCCAGTGAAAACAAAATAATAGCTGTAAATCGGTTATATTAATGTTCAAAATAATAGTATCAGAATATACTGACCCTAGTTAAGGGATGATGAAAAAATGGTAGAATAAGGCGACGAAAGGAGGAGCCTTATTCATGAAAAAACGAAACTGGAGCAGCAAGGAGAAGACTCAGATTGTGCTGGAAGGTCTAAAAGCGCAGATAACGATTAGTTCGCTGTGTTTAAAGTATTCCATCACGCAGTCTCAGTATTATCAATGGCGCGACCGCTTTCTTGAGACCTGCCACCTGGCTTTTGAAAGCAACGACAAAGACAAACTTGCAATGCGTTACAAGCAAGAAATCTACAAGCTAAAAGGCATTATCGGCGACTTAACGGTAGAATTAAAAAAAATGGAGGACGAGTAATGAAGCGCAAGCGTTCTAATGCCGTGGTAGCTCGCGACAACGATATGCTTGAGCATATCCGTGCTGTCAAGGCAGAACATCCGCTTTGGGGCTATCGCAGAGTTTGGGCTTATCTACGTTTTCGGCAAGAAATTATTATAAGTAGAAATAGGATAGCCCGGATTATGTCTGAAAATGACCTTATGGTTAAAAAGAACCTGAAGCTCAAAGCCAGGCGTATTAAGACTCGCAGCAAACCTCAAGCATCTTTTCCCAATCAGTATTGGGGAATGGATATGACAAAAATATTACTCGGTTCCTATGGGTGGATCTATCTTCACGTCGTTTTGGATTGGTACACAAAGGAAATAGTCGGATTTAATGTTAGCTGGCGAAGTAGAACTTCGGACTGGCTTGACGCGCTTGAAAAGGCAGTTAACAAGCGCTTTCCAGAGGGTGCGAGGCAAAACGATAGTAAACTGAATTTAATTACGGATAACGGCTGTCAACCTACTTCTCAAGCATTTATGAGGAATTGTGCTTTGCTTAATGTTAGACAGATATTCACTTCATGGTGCAATCCGAAAGGAAATGCCGACACCGAGAGGGTGATAAGGACTTTGAAGGAAGACCTCGTCTGGACGCGCGATTGGGATAATCCTTTTGAATTCGAGCAAGCACTTGAAAATTGGATCGACGCTTACAACTCCGACTTCCCACATCAAACGCTTAATTACTTGACCTTAATCAGAAGTTCTTAAATTTTAACCAGACAAATTCTATCAATTTTTCCCTTGCTTAACCGGGTGCATTACAAGAATTTGATTCCGATACTTGATAATTATGGCGATAGAACAACAGCAGCAGTCGCAATCATCAATCTCCTTACCTACGGCAAATAGTTTTTAGACAATCAATATACTTTACAATATGGTTTATAAATTCAATTCTAATGATAAAATACCTGTTTGAGGGGAAAAGACTGGATAAACTGATAACGACAGTCAAATTCCTGTTTCATTTTTTACAATAACCGTGCTGATGTCCTATGAAACAATGCTTTTTTGTCTCCGATTTACATGGAAAAATTCACAGATATGAGAGTCTGTTTATAAAAATCCTGCATGAAAAACCGGAAATCGTATTCATCGGCGGAGACGTCCTGCCTTCACCTTTTGATAAAACCTGGCAAACTCAATCAGCCAATCTCGATTTTATTGGTGGTTATTTGAAGCAAAATTTTGAAAACATAAAACAGGTTTTGGGCAAATATTTCCCACAATTTTTCATCATAATGGGCAACGACGACCCACGTTTTCAGGAATCATCACTTTTAGCACTTTCAACATCGGGACTCTGCGAATACATTCACAACAAACATATTACGATCAACAAATACCATATTTTCGGCTATAATTATGTACCACCTACACCATTTCAACTCAAGGATTGGGAACGATATGATGTATCCCGTTACGTTGATCCTGGTTGTATCTCACCTGAAGAAGGTGTCCGAAGTTTCCCAGTTTCTGAGTTTGAAGCAAAATATTCTACAATTGCTGAGGATTTACAAAAACTTACTGATTCACAACCCCTTGAAAACGCAATTTTTCTATTTCATTCACCGCCATATCAGACGCATCTCGACCGTGCTGCACTTGATGATAAAGTCATTGATTCTGTTCCACTTGACGTAAATATCGGAAGTATTGCAATTAAACGTTTTATCGAAACCCATCAGCCATATCTTACATTGCACGGACATGTTCATGAATCCTACTCAATCACAGGGAAATGGATGGATAAAATCGGCAAAACTCACGCAATGTCAGCAGCATATGACAGTGATGAACTAATGTTGATTCGGTTTAACATGGATGATATTTCAACTGCTCGCTTGGATTTCATTTAAATTTCTTTAGAACCAAGGTGCATTTTCCGTGCTGAATCAGTTATCGCATTGATTTTTAACGCCCATGAAGTCTTCTTCTCTATATCATCATCCGAAATCACATGTAAATCAAGCAATTCATCACAATTATACCCAGTTCGCAGATAATTCATCTCCGCAAGGCATTGACTCCACGCCCTAAACCATTGCATCATATGCTTGTGCTGTTCTGCTGAACCTCTAAAATGCACAATCAAATCCAAATCGCTGGCAGGTCCTGCGGTAGCATTTTTTGTGCTTCCTAAAATATATAAAGCAACAATTCCAAAGTTTTCAGCATCAATACTGTATGCAATACGCTCTGCCATCCTTAATCGCCATTGCCAATGCTCAGGATTCTGAACTATCTTTTCTCTTGGAATTTCACTTGTAACAGATATTTTGTCATCTTTATCTTTGTCCGTTAAAACAGCAACTGCACGGTCAAGCTCTGCGTTCATCAAAACCTTTAGTATTTTACCGTTTGCTTCTTTTTTAACTTCAATCACCTTCACAACTTCATCCAAATGTTGAAATTCTGGAAGAATTTTGCTTAAAATATTGTCAGCCAGCTTGAAAAATCGGTGATTAAACACTATATTTTCATCTTCAGAATCCGGATACAAAGGCAGATATCGAATGTTTGCTTCTACTAAATCCTGGAAAAAATGAGTTCCAAAAGATAGGTCTGGCACATATCCACCTTTTTTGCGAGCGATTTCTATTATCATTGCAGTGTTATTTATATCTGAATAAGTTACTCTGACACCAAGTTTTATATCACCTCTGCTTCCCCATCGTCCGGGTCCCATTAAAATGAACTGTCTCTTAGGTAAAAGCTTGTTCAATTGACCAACTGCATGACCTACATCAATCATCAACTGCTTTGTCTCAAGCATGTCATAAGCATGTGGGTCAACATAAACAATGTATGAAATATCAGGCACCCAGCCATTTGACACATATTTGTTAGCAGAAAATATAGTTTGCTCAAGTGGTATGTCTTGTGGTATTGATGCAGGAGAAGATTCTGGTGAGTAGGATTGGGGACGACATTGCAGCAGGTAGAAGTTCTCGCCATCAAATGCGAATTCAATATCTACTGGTGTTTTAAGATTATCCTCCAAAATTGTCAAAATGTTTGCTGTGTTTCTTATAAAATCTGTTGATGATAATAGATTTTCAAAATTGGCAACCAACAGATCTTGTTCAACATCTAACATTAGTGGATTCACATTGGAAAATATACCATCATTGTATTTTGAAAAAACTAATGATAGAGCGGGAAATTCTCCATTTGTTTCTCGCAAAAGTTCGTCAATATCAAGTGTTTTAAAAACTTTCTGCTCAAGGTCAATTACATCAATCTTTTTCGGAGCATAATTGATTATCTCGCTTGGAACTGTATTAACGCGCAGATTCGGCTTCTGTGGAACCGCTAAAAACGGGTAATCATCATCTAATCTATCGACAGCCCTTGTTCCCAAGCCTGGAACCATGCGAACCAATCCATCTTTTTGCGCAATTCTGGGTGACCATCTGAATTCATTGTTGCTGAACGCAACACCCGCAAATGCAGGGAAATAATACTTCCCGATTTTCTTTCCCACAACCTCTTGTATTAAAATTCCCATTTCTTCAGAAAAATCAAGAAGGTCGTTTTGTTTGCGGTATGCAATCGGGTCTGGCGAGAAAACTGAGGCATAAATCTCTGAAATAGCATCCAAAAGATCATTAAGACGTTCTTCACGCGTACCGTTATTTGGCAGAAAAAGACTTTTGTACTTCCCTGAAAATGAAGTTCCTAAACTGTCTTCAAGTAAACTCGAGCTTCGAACGATAATCGGAACCTCGCCGAAATCATCAAGCGCCATGGAAAGCCCTTGAATCAACTTTGGCGGAAAATTCGAGTTTTTAAATAGCTGAACAATATTCGAGTATGCATGTCTTACCTGATCAATATCTTTATACTTTTGTTCAAAAACATCTTCTAAATCATTGTTATTAACAAAATCAAATAGCGAATCCGAAACAAGATACCAGGTTTTTGGTATTAGGACTTTGCCGATTTTCGTTTCAGGATTTTGTTCTGCTTTTGCCAGTATTTTTTTTGCAAGGAATAATCCAGCACCTTTACCACCAATTTTCCCAAAGGAATCTGGGTTTGCAATTGTTCGACCAACTAATTCATTGAAATCACTAATATTAAAAATATTCTTAGCTATCATAATATATTCAAGCTGTTCTGTGAGAAATCTGCGGGTTAACGAAACACAAAGAGCATTTCTAGTGTGTTCTGGCAAGGTTTTTGACTCATCAAGCATATGCTGAAATCTTCTTAGTGAAAGTTCAATATCTTGAAAAGAAGAACGCCTGCTGTCAATCACTCGAATGATATTGTTTGCTCTATCTTCCTGCAGCCATTTCTCAACTTTGAATAGGAGTTCTTCTGCACTGAAATTCTTAGCAGCTAACTCAAAAATTTCGTCAGTTCTATAAACTTCAGGATTAGGAGTTTTTTTCCGAATGGGTTGATTAACTTCGCCAATCACTTTATCAATTGGACCAATATAACTCGGTGTTCGGTCAAGAATTTCCCATGCTTTTTTAACACCCATGGAACATAAATAATTAAGCATCTTTCTTGATACTTTTTGATATAAATCTTTATCCGATTTTAAGAGTAAATTTAGTAGAATTCGCCAATTGGTTTCACCTGAGATATTCGCTGTTGCAACCGCTTTTCCTAATTCTACATTTATGTCCCGCATTTTATGATAGAGAATAAAATGACTCATTCGGTCAGCAATTGTCTCTAACAATCTTTTTTCCTCGTTAAGGAATGGTCCTATATCTGACTTTGGACATTCTGCTAAATAATAAATTGAGACTTTCCCGACTATTTCTTTTTGCACCACGATATCTGCGGTTAATTCCCATTTTGTAGGAGTAAATTCACTTGTTTTATAGACCTTATTCTCATAAGTAAGAATTACTTGACAAATATCTGCATATTGACACGCTTGTGGTATATATTTCAATAGCTTTTCGAAGACTCCATCAATTGGCAAATCTAATTTATTAAGGAGTTCTTCAATATCATACAGACATTTCAACTCTTTTGCTCTTTCCTGCAAATCAGATAAAAACCTTGAATTGAGTTCCTCATCATTGGACATATTTTATCACTCCAAATTTGCTTTGACTATCGACGATCACTTGAATCGCTTGTATTGCTTGAACATGTTTGACGAACTGCTTTTCAAATACAGTTTGCTGAGTAGATAACCAATCCCAGTCTATTTTACCATGTAACTTCTGATTTACTGAGAAATATAAAACTTTGAAGCTGAGCATGTTGTGGAAAAAATGCGAACCCTGGCTGAAATCAGGATTCATGTTTTTCAAATTCGCTTCGACAATCACACGTGCTGAACAAATTTGACTCCAATCAACAGGAATTCCATACCATTCATCTGAACTTGCCCATCTGCCAAAACCGATTAATATGCAGTGCCGATTTTCAGAAAGGAGCTTATCGTTGATTTCAGCAATTTCCTTGGCAATTTTACGATTGTTTTTTGAATCATAATTTTCGGGTTTGACAAATACAATATCAGTAATCCCATTAATTACGCCGTCACCCAATGCATTTTCTGTCACAACAATATTGTTCTCAGCTTGAAGTTCCGAACTTTTAATTCTTGTATCACCTGCTGCAATCATCATCGGACGTGCCTGTAAGAATCCAATTCGCGCAGGTAATCCTTTTTCAGTATCAATATTTATAGCAAATTCGATTTCAATTTCCGAATTGTACACTTCCTTTGTTTTTTCAATCATGCTGATAATTGCATCGTTTAATGGCGGAATGTCATTCTGCAGAACCGGAGCGAAATCAACCAACCTTGCTGATTCACCATGTAAACCCGGATAAAATCTCTGCGAATTTGGTTCATAGCTTGAAACTATGTGTTTTATTGTTTTGTCTGACTCAGCATCGCTTAAATCACCAGTAATTAGATATTCTGTTTCCTTCAGAGGATCAGGCGGGGGTGGTGTGCCCATGTTTATACACCAGAATTTTTGCTGAGTGTAATTGAGTAAATCCTTGATATTATTGAACGGAGCAGGTGAACGCGGATATTTTGGGCAATATGACCAGGAAATTCCACCATCGACAATAGTTTTTCCAAGTCCAAGTGCCAAATTTACAACACCTTCAACGTTTTTGTTTGAACCAGTCGGATAAACGTTATACGAACGACCAACTCCGCTGATAATCGGGTAATATCTGTCACCAAAACGCTGACCCACTAATTCCTGTATTATCACAGCCATTTTTTCGTTTTGTATATCTTGCTCGATCGCCCGAATGTAGTTCTTCGCGGATTTACTGAACATTGAAAAGTAAACGAATTTTATTGCAGAAATCATCTGAATAAATCGCAAATCGCTGGAAAGTTTACTATTCGGTATCATTTTTGTTTCATAAACACCGGCAAACGGGTGCTGAAGTTCATCCTCAAGAAGACTTGATGAACGAATTGCAAGCGGGATGTTAACCTCATTTATCAATGCACGTAAGTCGCCAACAAACTCTGCAGGGAAACTTGCACGTTGAAACGCATATGCAATATAATCATCAGATTCATTTGAATAAGCTATCTCAGCTAGATGATTGAGCTGGATGAATTTATCAAAGACTTCAGTCGTCAGCACAACCAGGGATGGCACATTGATTTCAATGGATTCGAATTGTTTATGAAAAGAGGGGATAACGTTTAAATACACAAATTCCAAACCTGAAGCTTTTCCACCAATCTTACCGTTACCGATTTTGGTGAAATTATATTCTTCGTTGAGAAACTTCCTGCTGAAACTGTGTATATTCACCGTTCTCCCCTCAATGCAATAGTGTTTTTGCAAAAAAGGTTATTATTTCGAACTATACAATTCCTCTGTCTCTGCAAGCACGAGCAACCCGTTCAATTGCAATGATATATGCAGCATCGCGCATATAAAGTTTCTTATCACGTGCAAGTTTGCTAACGGCTAAATATGCCGATGTCATTTTAACATCAAGCTTTCCAAGTACTTCGTCAAGTTCCCAGAAATAATTCATATTGCTTTGAACTTGCTCGAAATAACTGCAAGTAACACCACCCGCATTTGCTAGGAAATCTGGAACCAAGAAAATCCCGCGAGCATGAATCACTTCATCTGCTTCTGGAGTAGTTGGTCCGTTTGCACCTTCTGCAATAACTTTAACTGAAGGTTTGATTTTTTCAACGTTTACAATTGTGATTTGGTTTTCTAAAGCTGCCGGTATGAGAATATCTACCTCTTGCTCAATCCATGCGTCACCCGGCAAAACTTCATAACCAAGTTCTTTTGCTTTGGTTCTGTCAATTCCACCGAATCTGTCAGTGATTTTCTTGAGTTCGCAAAGGTCTATTCCATCCTTTTTCTTGAAGGAGAAAGATTCACTGGCAGTTTGATCCCAGCATGATACGCAGATTGTCTTACCACCCATCTGTTGATATAACTCGATTGCATATTGTGCAACGTTTCCAAAACCCTGCACGCTTGCAGTTGTTTCTGAAGGTTTAATATTCTTTTCTTTCAGTGCTTCGCGCAAAGTATAAATCACACCGTAACCTGTTGCTTGTGTTCTACCAAGACTTCCACCCATTCCAACTGGTTTGCCTGTAATCATTCCGGGGAAGTGATTTCCTGTGATTGTTTCATATTCATCCATCATCCAGAGCATGTGCTGCGGATTTGTCATAACATCAGGTGCCGGTACGTCTCTAATTGGACCAATATCTCTTGAAATTTGACGAATATAACCCCGGCAGATTGCTTCTTGTTCCCGTGCACTGAGATTATGCGGGTCGCAAATAACTCCCCCCTTGCTGCCACCTAGAGGAATGTCAACAACTGCTGTTTTCCAGGTCATCCACATTGAAAGTGCACGCACCGTGTCAATTGTTTCTTGCGGGTGAAAACGGATTCCGCCTTTACCTGGACCGCGTGAATCATTGTGTTGAACTCTAAAACCTTTAAAAACTTTTGATTTTCCATCATCCATGCGGATTGGAATGTAAAAATGATACTCGCGAATCGGGTTGCGCAACAATTCGCATATACTTTCATCCAGTCCCAGTTTCGCCGCTATGGCATCAAATTGTTTTTGTGCCATGTGGTATGGGTTAAATCCAGATTGCTTACTCATAGGTATCTCCTTTCATGCACCAAAGCGAAACATAAAAAGCTCTAAAAAACAGACTATCAATGAGCTATTACATTAATATAGTAATAAATTTTACTAAGTTAATAACATTTTCGTGAATTTGACTCTTTTTTTGTGAATATTTTCACGTTATAAGGAATTCTTCACTAATTCTTGATTTTTCCAATGCTAAAAGTTGTTTTAAAGGTTAAGAAAATAGAGATGAAACTGAATTTTATATAGGATAAAGAAGTCTTTAAATCTCAATATTTACATTTATGTGATTACCTGCTACTACTTCTATAATATTATTTTTTTATAATACATAGAGTCAAGCAAGAACCAAAATGATGGGCAGTCATTTTTCTCATTTCTTATAATTGGAATTGATATCAATTTGTGTATGATTAAATTAAGTAAACAATTCATATAGTAAAATACTTAAATAGTAATATAAAATTTACTTAATAATTATTGATATAAGGGAGAGATATGATGCACAGGTCTTGCTTAATTGCTTTATTTTTAGCGTTTATTATGGCTACGATAAGCTGTGATGCAAGAGTCATCGGCTTTTCGATACATCCAGAAAGCCACGATTTTGGCACAGTCAATCTTGGTGATAAACAAGTAATGCATTTTCGAGTCAAAAATCTGTCGAATGAAACATATATTATCACGAAAATTCAGCTTATGGGCGTCAGCGCGAGTAATTTCCGTATCACAGCAGGTTATGCAGTCCCAAAATACATGCAACCTCAAGCATTCCTTATCATTAGTGTCGAATACGAGCCACAAAATGCAGGGCTGCACGTCGCTTTCATCCAGATAACTCACA
>CAYZQB010000096.1:1648-11528 GCA_964480395.1 uncultured Planctomycetia bacterium | reverse complement strand
GTCCTTTTCTGAAAGCTGATTCCAATTGAAATTAACAGTTGCTTTGTTTTTGGTGAGTTTTATCTCAACACCTTTTTCGTTGCCGCTGATAACAGTTCCCTGAATAATTGTACCATCAACAAGTTTAATCGTTTCTGCGCTAACATATGATGCAAAAACAAGCACAATTACCGAGAGTATTAAAATAGTTCTTTTCATCACAACTCCTTATATTTTTACATTAGTATTATAACTTGTTTGTATAATTTTCCCAAATTTTCAATTTTATATTCTCAACATAGAAATCTGAAATTGCAGATTACTTGATGAAAACGACTTGATGTCCAACAATATATTCTTGTTTTCCTTTGCTTCGCCATTTTACCACAACTTCCGCAAGCACGCACTGAATTTCTTTTGTTAAAAAGTTTCGAGTATTTGGAAGCGGTCGGTAATAAATCGAATATGTTATTCCTTTTCGCAAAAGTCCTGTATTTGAAGCGGTTTCCGGATAATCGAGTGTTGGATGCATTAATTCACCAACGGTACCAGCCCAACCTGGGGGAATTTTTGCATTATCTATGTTATCTAGGTTCCCAGAATTAATTTCTTCGTACTTTGCAGGATAACCCTGAACCTGGTTGTCAGGCAGAAAATACTTCGTTTTATAATTCGCTGCTAAATCCGCTAACACCTCATCAAGCAGCGATGACGCTTCGATTGAGTTCACGGAGTATTGACTTATTGCAGAACCGGTTAAAAAAAGCGACAGGATTCCGGTCATGCCTGCCGTGAGAATAAACAGCGAAACCATTATCTCGATTAACGTAAATCCTTTGTTCATCAGCCATCCTTGATGGTTTCAGTTTACAATACTGTCAATAAGGCATGTAAACATGCTTTCTTTTGCCGATGTTGTGAAAAAAAGGCGGAAAGTCCGCTTTGCCTGTCATCCTTTTCGTGTTTCATGCATATGACACAACTATATATAATTGATTACACTAAATAATTCCTTTAATTAATTCAATGTCATATTAAAATTTGTAAAATTAAATGTAATAAATATTTTAAACGGTGTTGATATGACAGAATCGAATTCTGAAAATAATAATGATGATCCTCTGTTATTTCTCAAAGATAAGATTTTCGTGGTTGTCGGCGCGGAAAACCAGCTAGGACTTGATATTTCGCAGATCGGCGCGGAAATGGGTGCTCAAGTAATACTTGCAGGAATGAATGAATCAGTACTGAAAGATGCTGCTAAACGCCTTGTATCTCAACAACATAAAGCGTTTTTTACATGCATTAATCCAACAAAACCCGATGAAGTCAAAAGCCAGTTTATATCACTGCGCGAGAAATTCAAGGAAATCAACGTTCTTGTGCTTAACATGGATTTTAAAGTCAATAAAAAAATTGTGGATACAAGCTGGGTAGAATGGCAAAATCATCTCCTGATTAATTTAACTGCGCCTTTTTTATTCATCAAATATGCTTTGTCATATATGACCGAAAATTCGAAGATTGTAGTGATAAATACTGATAAATTCAACCCAAAAACGGATCAAAGTGCTGCTTATTGCGCGTCAAAAGCTGCTTTGCACAGTTTTCTGCAGATTGCCAGAACCGAAGCATCCAAACATGATATCGATTTGATTGAAGCGATTTTTGATGAATCAACTTACTTGGATTGCAGCAAAGACAAACTCAAGACTTTTTATCGTGATGCTGCCAAACAGATTATCATTGCAATTAATCCTTTAAGTGAAGCAAATCATCAACAATTGCATTTAGGATGCAGCAGTTATAAGAAACATGATAGTCAAAACACATAGGTTATGTCGTCCGGGTTGTTGAGAATTAAATCAGCACCTGCAAGTTCATCAGAATCGCCATAGCCATAAATTACACCAATTGTCAATAAATCGTTGAATCTCCCCGCATCGATGTCATTTTTCCGGTCACCTATTATTACACCATGATTGAATTCATGTTTCCGCATTGCATCCCTGAGAATTTCTCCTTTATTTAGTCTGCTTTCTCCCACACAATAACAACCTGCGAAATACTCGTTATAATGAAGATTTTTGACGCATGCCTGAAAATATTCTGTTGATGCGTTGCTTGTAACAATCATTGGATATCTACGCCTTTTTAACACACTCAGCATTCCGATTATCCCAGGAAAAAGTCTGCCCATGCCGTTGTTTAATGCAAAAAGCTCGTGTTTTGCTATCTCCGAATGCAATTTTTGGGTTAAATGATGATATTTTGTGGGTAACAGCTTTTCAAAAAACTCGTACCAAGGAAGCCCGATTAAGCTTAAAAATTTATCTAAAGTCGGCATTGAGAAATCGAAGTTGTGTTTAATATCAAGAGTTTTCCATGCTTTTACAAACGCATCATAGCTAAATTCTTTACCGTCAAGCAAAGTACCATCATTATCGAAAGCGATGAAATCAACACTTCGAAATTTCACCAAAAGTTCCTCAGACAGACTTTCAATCATTATTTCTCCAATGTTTCATAACGGTGAAAAACATTTCTTAAAGTACTATATGTTGTCCTTAGTGTAATATAATATTAAGTAGATTTTAAAACATTGAGTGCTGATATGAAGATTTTCTCATTTGTATTTTGTTTTGTTGTTTTTTTGATGATGTTGACGAAAACGTTGTTTGCAGCGGATTGGTGGGATGCAGAATGGCAATATCGACGTCTGATTTCGTTTGAACGGGCAGGACAAAGATTCGCTGACAGCCCTGGCGGTCGTGTTTTCCTCGACATTCCTGACAAAGCATACGCTGATTCTCGAGATGTAAGAGTTGTTGACGAAAAAGGGAAAATGCTCAAATCGAAAGTGATTTGGTTCGACGAAAGCGATAGAATCGAGTTAATCTGCGAGCTTGGAACAAAAGAAAGCGTTTATGTTTACTGGGGCAATAAAAAAGCCAAAAAAGTTGATAAATCGATGATTTTCGAGCCGGAATTCGGGTTATATCTCGAAACATCGGAAAAACCTGATGGTAACTTCGATACATGGCAGCAAACTCAGGAATTATTTGCCAAAAGCAAGAAAATTTACGGCAGAACGATAAATTTGAATGTTCAAGAAAGGTTCAATCGCTTCGGACCAAGTGATAATTATCTTTCGCACTATTTCGGCTGGCTAGAATGTCCTGAAACGGGCAAATATAAATTTTATACGGCATCAGATGATGCAAGTTTCCTGCTAATCGATGGAAAAATGATTGTTCAATGGGCAGGCGTGCATACTGCACACAGCGGTGTGTATGGGCAGCATTTCGGCAGTGTCATTCTAAGCAAGGGCAAGCATCGCTTTGATTATTATCACGTGGAAAGTACCGCAGATCAGGCATGTGTCGCTGGCTGGCGACTGCCTTCGAAATTCAATGCAGAACTTGAGGAAGGAGAGACTTTTCTCATCCCAGCCAAGAATTTCGGTGGTTTTGTCGAAGGTGTTACAAAGAATCTTGAAATCAGGGGACAAACAATCGTCGCGGATTTTGTTCACATCCCGTTAAGCGATCTTTACATGTCAGAGAGCGATGCAATCGTTAAAGTTCATTTTACTGCCAGAATTCATGGGATAGAAAATATCGTCGGAAAATACAAGTTTGAATGGGATTTCGGAAACGGCAATAAAAGCACGGGTTCACAGACAGTTCATGTTTTTCTTACGAGTGGAATTTATGAAGTAACGTTGAAAGTAGTAACTACCGAGAAAACATTGGTTACAGAGACAATCAAATTGAAAGTATTGCCTATTTGGGATCAGAATTCACGTTTCAATGAGAATTCCGCCAACTACTTCTATCAACAGATAAAGGATTATGAATTCAGCAAAATCAGTAAAAATGGACTGCAAAACTTCTATGCTGTCGCAGATATGATTAACAACGAAACCGGTAAATTGAAAGCACTCAGAATGATTGTCAAATATATTGACGATTTTAGTGATTATGAGAAACCGCTGATTTACATAGAGCTTGCTGAACTTGAAGCATTTATTGCAAAAGACCTTAAAAAATGCACAGAAGCACTAGGAAATGCACAAAAATTGTCAAAATCACAAACTGTAAAATTCTCGATCATGATAAAAACCGCGGAACTTTTCTTCAAAGCTTTTGAGCAACCCGAAGAAGCAAAAAAGATATTGCAGGAGCTTGAGAAAAACGTCGAGAAATTGTCAGTGTTTCAGAAACAGGATTTATTCTTAACATTCGGAGATTTTTACCGATTAGCTGGAAATCTTGACGAAGCAAAGAAGAATTACGAAGCTGTTACGAAAGCCGGAATTTTAAACAATGCTGTTGACGACACGTTAATGGCGGATTGGCGTCTTAGAATCAGCAATTACATTCGGCTTGGGTATTCGACAAATGCGGTTTCTCTCGTAAATGACTGGCGAAGACGCAATCCCATGAGTTATATTGACAGTGATCTAGCATATTGGGAAATCAAGGCACAGCTGGCAGATGGTCAGATTTCTAAAGCTCAAGTACAAGCGAAAATTCTTATAAAAGGTCAGCCGTCGAATATTTATGTAGGAGATTGTTTGTGGGAATTGAGTGAATATTTTATAAAATCTAAGGCGATTGATAAAGCGAAAGAATATTTGTCAATACTTGCGAAAAGTTACAAGGAGCATCCGAAAAACACTGATGCTGAGAAACTTCTCAAGGATTTGAAATAGCAGTTTAGGAGTGAATGATGGATTATAAATTCAGCACTGCATCGAAGTTTTGCATGATATGCAAGCATGTATTCAATGAACTTGAGTTTTTTATGTCAGCTTTGGCGGTTGCAACCAGCGTAGATTCAAACAGACAAACGGGTTCAGACGATGAAAAAAGTGAAAATACCGAACAAGCAGATTATAAGCGTATAGATTCATGTTTTGAATGCTGGGACAAGGAACAAACTGAAAAATATTTCTCTTGGTGGCAGATGCAGAAAGCACCCAAGAAAAAATTACCTGCATTGAAAGATTTGGAATTCCTTTGGCAGTTGTTTTATCAGGCGAAATCAATTCTTGAGAATTTTGATGCTGATACTGATGATACTAAGATTATCGAAGCTGAGAATTTTGCATATGTTTCCGCACTTGGTTTGATGAGGATGAGACAAATGAAATTATCATCCTATGAGAATGAGGAAGAAACAGAATTTTTGGTGTTTACCCAGACCGGAACTAAAAATCGGCTTAAAGTAAAAGACCCGAAAATCAATCCTGAAACTCTTGCTAAACTTGAAGAAAAACTTGAGAAACTAAGTGCACAAAGATTCGAAACAGAATAAAAATATGTTTTTCACAGTGAGCTTGTGATTAACCTTAGAATTTGCGATAATAGTGTGTCTTATTGTTGTGAAAAGGGAAAATAATGGGCGAAGAAAATCGGGGTTTTGTTTTTTGTCTCGATAATCTTGAAGATGTGTTGAAACATGAAGAATACATCGAGAAACTTGGGTATAAACTGATTAGGATCAAGCATTTTGAAGATGTAATCAATGCACAATCAAATGCGATAATGAAAGGTGAAATAGAAGTCCCAGTTATATTTTTCATTAATTCAAGCGTTTTTCTGAAGGCGTGGGATAACGATCAGGTTCGTCTAAGACATTTGAAGAGAAAATATATTGGTTGTGTTCTTGTTTTTAAGGATGATGTTAAAGTTGCAGACCGAATGCATGAAGTGTTAATTGATGAGCTTGAAGTGCCAGCAGCACCTGGCAGAATAAAACGACTGCTTCGTAATGCTGAGAAAAGAATGCTCCTTGAGATTGAAAAAGCAAAGCTGCGTCGTGAAATCGGACTTCGAGTATTGCAGATGAAGGAAATGCAGCAGATTGGAATTTCCTTATCGATTGAGCGGGATATTCGAAAATTACTCGGTAATATTCTTGAGAAGGCACGAGAACTGACAAATTCCGATGCAGGTTCAATATATCTCATAGACCGCAATAGCCCGAAAAAACTGCGTTTTGTCAAAGCACAGAACGAATCGGTGGATGTGCCATTTGAAGAAACTGAAATGGAACTCAACAAGTCAAGTATTGCCGGTTGCTGTGTTGTAAGCGGGAAATTGATAAATATTAACGATGCATATCATATTTCGAAAAAAGCTCCTTTTACACATAATCAGGATTGGGACGACTCGATTGGGTATCGGACAAAAAGCATTCTATGCGTTCCGATGAGTATAAACAGTGGTGAAACAATCGGATGTATTCAGCTTATCAACCGTAAAAGTAGCAAAGAGGTGGTTTTAGAAGACCCGATTACAGATATAGATAAACATGTTATTAGTTTTAATATCGAGAATAAGTCGATGATTTCTTCTTTTGCATCTCAAGCAGCAGTTGCAATTAGCAACAGTTATTTACTTGAGGACATTGAAAACCTTATTGAAGGTCTTGTCAGAGCATCGGTTGTGGCGATAGAATCAAGAGATCCTGCAACATCAGGTCATTCATCACGTGTCGCTGATTTAAGTATAACTCTTGCGCAGGCAGTAACTACCGATAAAGACGGAATTTACAAAGATGTATCGTTTACAAAAGAGAATCTTCGTGTGCTTAAATATGCATCATTGCTGCATGATTTTGGAAAAGTCGGCATCAGGGAAGAAATTCTCAAGAAAAAGAACAAACTCTACAAACATGAGCAGGATAATATCGCATGGAAAATCGAACTTTATAAACGAATGAAAGAAATCGCGATAATGCGCCAGACGATTGATAAATTAGCATCAGTGGATGATCAGCATGACGAAGATATGATGGCAGATATTGAAATGAAAATCATGAAAAGCAAAATCGAATACGACAAGCTTTTGGATAGAATTAACGAAGCATCACTTCCACTCCCGAAAAATGACTCGATAATGCAGGATATTCTGAAACATAAGGGCGATATTGTTACTCTTAGCAACGGTACACAGATGCCCTTGGTTACCGAAGATGAATTTGACAGATTGTCGATTAATTACGGTTCGTTAACTGATTCAGAGCGTAAAGATATTGAATCGCATGTTACTCACACGATTAATTTCCTTAATGAAATTCCTTGGACTAAGGATTTACAGGAAATTATTTGCATTGCTGGCTCACATCACGAACGCAACGATGGTGCAGGTTATCCCGAAGGTTTGATAATGCCTGAAATTCCGCTTGAATCCAAAATAATGGCGGTTGCCGATGTTTTCGATTCTCTCACTGCATGGGATAGACCTTATAAGGAAGCGATGTCTGTCGATGAAGCAATTGATATTCTGCGTGAGGATGCAGAACAAAACAAGCTTGATTCTGAATTAGTCAGGTTGTTTATCACTAACAAAGTCTATGAAAAACATGTTGAGAACGCTGATATTTCAGACCCCGCTGAGAAAGAAACAGCATTTGTAGATTTAATGACAAAATCAACTGAAACCGAGATAGATGCTATTGAAATTGAAACTAAATCTGATTTTGATGATTTTGGTGAAAAGCAAGTGATTTTCCCTGAACATCCGATGTCAGATGCAATAGATTCGAGCAACACTCACACTTATACAAAATCTGACAACGAAGTAACAGAAGCTTCGGATGAGATTACAGATGAAAGTATTGATATTGTAGTAGAAAAACCTGACGAAGTGGATGGAATCATGAAATCGGCGGATCTTTCTGAAGAAGCTGATGAAACGCAAAATGAATTCAATATAAATTACGACGATTACGAAGAAACGCAAACATCGCTTTCAAAAGATTTTATCGAGCTTGAGCTGAAAAGAATGAAACGATCAAATAACAAGCATTCTTCAGATGATACTTCGTCATCTGATGAAGAAGAAACAATAATTGCAGATGAGGACAGTACATCAGGAATTGAAGATAATGATGATGTGATTCAAGCGGAAAGCAAAACTCCGGAAATTCAAACTCAAGATGAAGATGAAAAGCAATATGCTGAGAAATTAGCGATTTTGGTAAGTGAATTCGAGAATGAAGATTATGAAGATACAGCGGATGAGCAGGAAATTGATGAGAATTCTGAGGGTGACAAGAAACACAAAATAACCGATGAAACTTCGATACACGTTGATTTAGGATCTCTAACCGAGTTGGAAAATTTCGTTGAGGAGATTGAAAATGAGCTTAAAATGGAGTTCTCTCATGAAATAACTGATATTGATTCGAAAGATGAAGCATCTGAAGCGATTGAAACTGATGATGAATCAGAAGAATAATAAGTAACTAAAGACAATATGCATTAAGGATGATGTTATCGAGTTATGGCAAAGAAAAAACAAGAACAAGTTGGGAGTCATACAAGCAATCAAAAGCAGCAGCATGAGCAGAAAAGCTTAGGTGCTGAGCGTAGTTATCGTATATCCAAGATTGCACATACAAAATTGAAGATTTCTATTTTTTTTGACGGTATTATTGAAAAAGTCAGCACACCTTTAGTTCATCACTCTTTGCTGATCATTAATATACTATTTGTATTGTTGCTGGCATTCAGCATATTGTTCTACCAGCATGGCGAATTAGTTGATGATGTTGATGGGACTGATCCCAGTACGATTGAGGATGGAGAGGAAAAGTCTGATATATTAACACCTGAAATGCTTGAATCTGCAGTGAAAAGTGCGACTTTAGTTGATGCGAATGAGAAGCCGGTTGAATTTCCGTTTAAGAAAGTGAATGAATGGGGTGAAATCAAGCCAACTGATGATAAATGGTGGAATAAAGCGTTTTTCGACACATATGTTTTCTTGCTTGATGAAATGAAAATTTCTATGCAATCAAACACACGCAAAGTTCTTGATTCTTTGCACCAAGATTTGAAAGGATACTTCAAAGTTTGTCCTGACAGCAATATTTCGAGATTACTCAAGAATTTTTTTCGTGAATACCTGCTTTTAAGGAGCTATGATGATGAGATCGGTAATCCGTCAGAAATCATCAAGAAACTTGGTGGAAATGAATATGATGTTGTGTTTCTGGTTTTAGCGATGCTTTCGAAAATCGGAGTATCTACCGAGATAAGTCAAATCACACTTGATGAAAAATCTGCACTAATTATCAATATAGCAGACACTGATATTGACATAGGCTTCAATCAATTACAAATTCAAGGTGAACGCAGGAAACTCAAAGTTATTGAATTTTTCGAGAGTTTTATAAGATTCCATATTTCCAAAACAGTCGGATTACCCAAGCTTATCAAACTTTATGAGCTTGTGGAGAATTTGAACCAGTCAGTTGAAATCTACCGAAAATTATGCAAACTTTACTTAGAATGGGAAAAAATCACTGAAGATCCTGCATTGAAGAAAGAATATCGTGATAAATCGACGTTTTATCGAAGCAAGCTTCCAAATGATAATGCTGAAGACTTGTTTTTACTGGCTTTAAGCCGGTACCAAGATGGAAATATCCAAGAATCGTGGCAACGTTTTAATGAATTGGTAGATAACTTTCCTAACTATACATCTGCCTCTGGTGATTCTCAGTATTATTATTTAGCGTTGATGGGCAATAATAAATACGAAGCGGGTGCCATCGAAGCCCGAAAACTCAACGGTTTTCTTACTCATCTTGATTACGGTATCGAAAAACACAGGAAAGTACTGACTGATTCCGCTTATCTTTTCTATAACGGCAAGCAATACAACATTTCATTGATAATTTTGAATAATCTTGAAAAGCGGGGTTTTGCGGATGTCAGACTTTATTTGACTCGCAGCGAAATAAACAAAGTTTTGAAAAACTACATGCCGAGTATCTCAAATCTTCGTGCTGCCATTGAAATGGACGATAAAAACCGGAAACTTCGTGCACAATTGATTCAGATGCTGCTTTCTAATAAGCTCTATATGGAAGCATACAATGA
>CAYZQB010000096.1:0-1548 GCA_964480395.1 uncultured Planctomycetia bacterium | reverse complement strand
TTTTAACTGCATTTTAACTGTCTGCAAGTGATTTAATCCGGTTAAGATTTGAGAACCATTGCTCATGACCGCTGTCAACAACTGCACGTATGAAGCGCATGCAGCTTTCGCATTTACTGCACATTTTGGATTCACCATTAATACAGTCCCAAACTAAATCAAGAGGTGCATTAAGTTCCATACCGTGTTCGAAAATCTGTGTTTTTGTCATTGGACCAGTATATGATACAACCTGTGGTATATTTAATGTCGAGTTTTCCAACAAATTATTCAATGCTGTGTAAAATGGCAGAGAATGCTCAGGATTTGTTACCCCGCGAGTATTGTTTAATCCTAGAATAATGTAGTCGCATTCAAGAGAATCAGCATAAGATGCTGCGATATTAAGCATCATTGCAAGTCGGTTGGGAACCCATGTATCAATGGTATATTTTGAGAATCTGTTGTCTTTGTCAGCAATGTCAATTGATGCATAAGTATCAGGTAAAGGAACTTGCTTTCTAGGGTTGCATATTGCCGATTGCGTGAGAGTTTCAAGCCATGGTAGTGAAATGACGCGCGATTTTACCTTGTAATGCGAAATTATCTTTCTAAATGCAGCAATCTCTCTTTGGGCAGCTTTGTGTCCATAATCGAAATAGAGGACTAAAGCAACCTCAGTTTCGGAGGATGCCCTGGCAAGATTCACCGTTGAATCAAGACCTCCTGAAAGAAGTACAACAGAGCGCGCCATATAAACCTCGCTGGTATTCTCAAATTCGGCGGTATTTGATAATGATTCTCGAAAAATCTCTCATGCTTATAACAATCATTCAAAAATATTTATAAAAATTTTTATCTGACATCTGATGATGTAATCGACAGTATTTAGAAATCACTCCTTTTTAACTTATCGAATATTTTCTTTTGAAATATTGCTTTTTGTATTGCTAATGTACAAAAATTCATGAAAACTTCCAATCATATTTAATCTAGACGTTCAGGATTGTGTTTGTATAAGGATTTTAGAATTTTCAATAATCCGTCAGCAGAATAAGCTGTGAATAATTACTTTTTTTGCTCAATTAACTCTTGTCTAAGCTTTTTCAATGCTCGAAGGAGTTCAGCAGGAGTCTGATATCGATTGTCGGGATCTTTGCTCAGCATCTTCAAAATCATAAAATTGGCAGAATTGCTGATATTTTTGTTTTTTTTCTGTGGCTCATCTGGTTCTTCATAAATCTGCTTAAAAAGAACAGAATATGTGTCATCATCGTCAAATGGCACATCACCGGTTGAAAGAAAATAATACAAAATACCGACTGCATAAAGGTCTGAACGGATATCCACATCAGTTGAACCACGTACTTGCTCTGGTGACATGTACGTTGCTGTACCGAAAAAGACGTTTGTTTGTGTGATCTTCTTGTCCGAAGGCTTCTTTGTCAATCCGAAATCCACGATCTTTATCACGTTTTTGCTGTTTATTAGTATGTTTCTCGATTTTATATCTCAGTGCACAATACCGAGTTTGTTGATTGCATTCAGTGCTTCGCTAACCTGAATTAT
>CAYZQB010000095.1:0-11600 GCA_964480395.1 uncultured Planctomycetia bacterium | reverse complement strand
AAATCGATTCAGCATGAATTATGGACGAACTGCAATCATACAACTGCTTGTGTTATGCTTTTTTGCAGCTACACACAATCCTGCCATTCCTGCGAAAACAGCGGCTTCTGAGCTAACAATATCGGGAATCCAGAAGTTTCACAACGAAAAACATCGAAAATCCCAAGGTTTAATTATTAATTTACAAAACTTAATATGATTTCCAGGTGCGGAATTCGCCGCCCTTCCCGCGTTTCACCCAAACAAGACCTATTGAACGCCAGAGTTCCATTGAAACTTTCGTTTTCTCGTCCAATTTCAGTTCCTTAGAATCATCGCGCAGGTATAAACGAGCGTTCTCAGCGAGTTTAAGGTCGTCAATCTCGAAGAAAAGGTAGTAAAGCAAGGATTCAGTGAATTTTTCCCTGCTGAGTATCTGAGCATAAATATTTATACGCTCAACCGGCAGATCAACTGCTACATACTGCTCGTACTTGATTTTGCAGACTTCCGATGGACAGAACCCGTCTGAATGTTGAATTTCATAACTCTCCTGAGGTGTATAAAACTGCCCGCAATGTTTGCACATTTCCCATGAATCCTTGAGCGCGTTAAGCAATGTTGAAGATTCACCTTGGAATGATTTAAGAATGATTTCATCATGTGAAACCGTCTCGAATAAAGGCATAATGACCTTATTGCGCACATCCCTTTTTTTACGCTTTTGTTGTGAATTGCGTTGTGTTTTTTGGGTTTTATCATCGAGATTTTTTGAATTATTTTTCATATTTCGGCAGATAAACGCTTGTTTGATTCGGTTTCAGGTTTTTTGTGATGCCGACCGATGCAGTATCGGAATTTTCGGTTAAAGTGAGCCAAAGTATAAAATTCTCGGTATCAAAAACGAATTCGTAAGTTTCTGACGGAGGATTTACCTTCACATCAGCAGTTTTTTTATCAAGCAAACACTTCGTTTCACGCCAGAAGGTTATTTCATTGTCAACAATTTTCCATGAACCACGAATTTTGACAATATTTGTGTTTTCTGCAGCTGTTTCCTCACCGAGTATTTCCGAAAAATATGACACAGGTGCAGTCAGTAGCCAAATACCATTCGACCAAATGTAAATCGAAATATCTTTTATAGTGCTGCCTGTTTTTATATCAGCAGGATGAAACGGACCGAGAATCTGCGAACTTGGAATCAGTGTTAAATCCGCGATTCTGATGAAATATAACTCACCATATTTCTCAATCAAGGTGCTCATCGACGACATTCCATCAGATTCAAACGCTTTTACAATATGCAACTCATTCTTGTTGAATACCGCAGGGAATCTCTCCCTTGCAATCGCTTCACCCACTGCTACTGTTGGCTTAGCGGATTTACCGGGTAAGTTAAACTCTTCGAGGTCGATTCCACCATCAATTATCGTAAAGAATCCACCACCGATGTTTTTATGCTTGTCGTTCTCATCAATTTTGCACAGAAACCAGCTGTATTTTCCTTCATCCTCAAGTTTAACAATCAGCGCATATTTCGCCAATTCCTTACGCTCTGCAAAGTCGAAGGTCGGCATATAATAACCTTCAATGGAATCCTTAGCGATTTCAATCGGTTTGATATCTTTTGGTGGTTTCAGTGTTGTAGTTTTTGTGTCATCATCATCGGTATTATTCAATTTAACATCATCACTATTTTCTTTAGTACTGGCTTTAATCTCGTCGAAGGGTATCGGCATTTCATCAACCTTTTTGTCAGGAAGTGAGCCATTATTTTCAGGTGTCTGACATGAATTCAGAATAAACATCAATGAAAACAGAATAGTAATCGAAAACAACGTTTTATGGAAGAAATCATATGAGCATGTCAGATTTTCTGATTTAAGTTTACAACATCGACAATAGGTCAAATAACTCTTGAGTCCTACTGCCAGTAGTGTGCGTAAAAGTAGGTTTACCTGTGTCAACTTTATGTTGTGTAAAAGTAAATATTTCATGATTACCTCAATTGCAGACTATGCACAGAAAATGTTATGCTTAGTTGTTACATATTTGTGCTGTCATAACTTAAATTACCTTGAAATGTCGGGATATTCAATGCAATTACCCAGAATTTTAACGATTGTGCTTATCATAGCGTTGTTTATCGGTTGTTCATCAACCGATAATGATGATGATATAAATTTTGCTGAGTTACTGAAAGCTTCCAAGTATTCACGTGCTGAAATTGCCAGATGGCGCAGTGATGTGCTGCCGAATTTACTGATAGAATTCAAACAAGGTGATGCTATGAAGTGGTACGATAATCAATCGATTTTGATAAAAGATGAACGAACACCCAAGCCGATTTTAGAAAAACTCATTGCTGATGACGCTCTAACGGTTGAAGGTCGGGCATTTCTAGCTCAGCAGGGGATGATTTATAAAACTCTCGCTACTTTCAATGGTAACAATCGTGAGGATTGGCAGAACGCCAGAATATTTCTAATGCGATTGGATGCAGAAACACAAGACCAATGCATTTATGAGCTGATTCGACGTATGCAGTACGGACCAAAATACAAGAAAGAAGATGTAACTACGCTAAAAGGTGAAGCAAAAGGCAATAAAACCACAATTCAAAAGAACTTGGAGAGTTCGTTTATCCAATATAATCAGCAGCTCAATGATATTCTTAAAGCATCAACATTATCAAAGGATTTACAGATTCAAAAAGCATTTTGGGCTTCTCAAGAGCTTGTAATAATTGGAAAGAGGGCGATTGATCAGCTTCTTTTCAACTCGAAGCTTGTTACTTCAGGATTTTTCAGTGACATGGTTTTTAATACGTTGGCTCAAATGGGTGAAGATGCTGTCCCATCTCTGATACAGGAACTTAAGAAAACCGATAAACTTTATACCGCTGAGATGATATTTTTTCACAAACGCAAGCTGATCCTATGTTTGGGCAATCTATACATGAATTATAACTATGAATATGAAGATGATAGTGATGTTGAGTATAAATCGGTGAAATTAAAGAAGAAAACCATTCGAGATAAATTAAAATACAGCAAGAATGCTGTGAAGGCGATAACGATTCAGCTCCGTGATTACCGTGCTGACAACGAATATCTTGAATATCAGTTTCGATTGGAAATAATATATGCATTAAGAAAAATCGGGGAAATTTCCGCATGTGTGCCACTTGTTGAGTTATGGAAAAAGTGTGTTGATGATGAAGATATGATAACCGAAATTAGAATTGGCTTAATCGATATTTCAGGTCGAAAACTCAAAACACTCAAAAAATGGCAACAATATACCGACACATTAACTGACCCGGAAGATTTTAAATAGGCAGCATCTGATAAAACTACAGTCTTATCTTTAAAACCAACAAATATACAACTTGAATAATACTATTAATCTTGATGTATCGTTATATAATCTATTGTATTGCACAAATTTGGTTATTTATGAATAAATGTAAATATTTTTATTGCAGCATTATCTTGTTGCTACAAATTTCAGCTTTTGCACAACCTATAAACGATGAAAAAAATGAGCAACCGGTTTCACACACGATTGTTGTTGGTGTATTTGACAATTATCCTCTTGTATTCGTCGATAATAAGAACGATGCAAAAGGCATCTTTCCCGAGATTCTCGAATTAGTAGCAAAAAAAAATAACTGGACAATCAAATATATTCATTCCTCCTGGAGTGATTTACTTAACAAGCTGGAAATCGGTGAAATTGACTGCCTTGTTGACATTGCCAAGACAAAAGATAGGGAAAAATTATTCCATTATAACAACGTTTCCACAATATCGAATTACGGTGTTGTTTACAGCAATAAAAACCAAGAAATATTTAATATGCATCGTCTTGATAACAAGCGTGTTGGTGTTCTTGATAAGGATATTTATTATGTTGGTGAATATGGAATAAAAAATCTTGCAAAGGGTTTCAGCATAAACTGTGAATTTGTCATATATCAAACATATGACAGCATTCTGAAAGCAATTGAAAACGGAAGCATTGATGCTGGAGTTACGAATAGAATATTTGGGATGACAAATGCACCAAAATATAACATCAAGAATACAAACATTATCTTCAATGAAACCAAATTATTTTATGCATTCTCAAAATCGAAAAATTTCAATGATGTTATAACTATTCTCGATAGAGATATGAAAACTCTTATTGAGGATGAATTTTCCAGCTACTATCTGATTCATAGCAAATATCTGAAACTTAGAAAATCCTTTATTGAACGATATTCGACTTTGTTAAATGTTACGATACTTGTTCTTTGCAGCGTCATTGTGGGATTAATCTACTTTTATGTTCGTTTCAAGATTCATTTAACAAAAGAATCACAGCGAAAAATAATTGAAAGTGAAGAGAAATACCGAAATCTATACGAAACTTCACTTGTAGGACTTTTTAGAGTTGAGCTTGAGACTGGAAAACTAATCAATGCCAATGAATCGTGCATGAAAATATTCGGTTATGATAATATGGACGATTACATACAAAATTTCAGAACTTCTGAACATTATGTTAAATCCGAAAGAAGGGATGAGGTTTTGGAAAAGTTGTTTTCATCCTTGATGATTGACAGTGAAGAAATTGAGGTAATTAAAAAAGATGGAACAAAAATTTGTGTGGCAGTATGCGAAAGGAACTTCGAAAAAGAAGGATACGCTGAGGGTACTATTATCGACATTACTAACCGCAAACAGGATGAGAGAAGTATTGCGAAAAAAGCTCAGAAACTCAGTATTCTAAACAAAATAATCACTTCAACCAATAAATATGACAATTTGGACACAATTCTCAGAGAAATTCTCGAATCAACCTTAGAATTATTCAATTTTGACAGTGGATGCATTCATTTTAACGATGAAATATTAAAAACAGCAAATCTGCAATGCTCACATAATTATTCAAAGCAAATTTTAGCTCAATTCGGACAGTTCCCATTAATTGATGCAAAATCTATGATGGTTAGTCTTAATGGTGAATCGAAATTTCTTGAATCAAAAGAAAACATGCTTTACCAAACGTTGGAAAATCTGGGTTTCAAATCAGGAGCAATAATCCCTTTAAAATCGAAGGATAAAATCATAGGCACTTTCGTTATTGCAAAAAAGGAAGAATATCTATTCACTCAGGAAGAAAAAGACTTGTTAAATTCAATTGGTTCTGAAACAGGCGCAATAATAAATAAAATCCAGATAGAGAATGAGCTCAGAAAACAAAAGGAAAATCTTCAAACAATGTTCGATTCAATCGAAGATTTTATTGTAATTTTCGATAAAAACATGCATATTCTCGAATTCAATAACTCGGTTTGCACACGTTTGGGCTACGAGTCTAATGAATTATTGAACATGACAATGCTTGATATTCAACAACCAGGAAAAAATGTTAAAAGCAAAATTTCTTTCGAAGATGTGATTTCTGGTGCAAGAAATATCGTTAATTCCTCTTATTTTACTAAATTTAAGGCTGAAATTCCTGTTGAAACCAAGATTTCATACGGTAACTGGGGTGATAAAAATGTTTATTTTGCAATAAGTCGAGACATCTCCGAAAGAATCAAGACTGAAAATGATCTGAAGAAAAGTGAGCAGCGAAACAGAGCGCTTGTTGAATCGATACCCGATATGTTGTTTGTAATTCAAAAAGATGGCACTTGTATCGACTATAGAATTCATAACTTAAATGAATTGTATGTTCCACCCGAAGATATAATTGGAAATAGCATTTTTCGTCTTTTGCCTGAACCGGTTAGTACAAAATCCAAACATTTTATAAAAAAAGCTTTCGATACTAATACGATTCAAATATTCGAATATCAGCTTGAAGTTCCTACTGGAATTAATGATTATGAAGCACGCTTTTCGGTGAGCAGTCCGACAGAAGCAATCTGTATTGTAAGAAATATCAGCGACCGTAAGAAAATGGAAAACGCTCTGGAATCCGAGAAGGAACAGCTTGCTTTTACGTTAAAATCCATTGGTGACGGTGTAATTACAACGGACATCAATGGTAAAATATTGCTGATGAATGATGCATCGGAAAGACTGACTGGATATACTCAGAATGAAGCTCAGCACAATGAATTATCAACGGTTTTCAGAATATTAGATGAACACACACAGAAAATTCTACCTGATCCTTTTGAAGTTTTAATGAAATTAGTTACAACGATGAACCTGACAGAACAATTGATACAGCCGTCGAATGTGCTTCTTGATTCAAAAAATAAAAGCCGGGATAACAGCAAAATCTCAATTTCCTACAATGCAATGCCTATCCGTGACAAAGAGCAGAATATCCAAGGCATCGTCATTGTTTTCAGAGATATTACTCTGCGAAAAAAACTTGAAGAGGAAATAATTCGGACGACAAAGCTCGAATCACTAGGGATTCTAGCAGGTGGGATTGCTCATGATTTCAACAATTTCCTGACTGTGATTCTCGGTAATTCCACACTTGGTAAAATATATACTAATGTTGATGAAAGCTTGTATGACCTTTTTGACGAAATTATAAAAGCATCTTTACGCGCAAAGGAATTGACGTACCAGCTTCTGACATTTTCCAAAGGTGGTGCTCCGATTCGCAAGACGACATCAATCTCAGATATTCTTAAGGATACTGCTAATTTCATATTACGAGGTTCAAACGTTTTATGCAAGTTCTCGATTTCTGACGATCTTTGGAATGTCGAGGTTGATGTGGGGCAGATAAATCAAGTTTTCAACAATATTATTATTAATGCTGACCAAGCGATGCAAAACGGCGGTATCCTGGAGATATCTGCAGAAAATTATAATAATATTCCGACTGTAACACCGACACTCAGCGCGGAAAAATATATTTTAATTACTGTGCGAGATGAAGGTATCGGAATAGCAGAGGAAAACCTCCAGCGTATATTTGATCCGTATTTTACAACCAAGGAATCAGGCTCAGGATTAGGGCTTGCGACAGCATATTCCATTATTCACAATCATGATGGATTCATAGAAGCTAAATCAAAAATTGCACACATATCTGCTACTGAATATTCTGGAACAACATTCTTCATTTATCTTCCAGCATCAATGAAGGAAATCGTTGATGATGATGTTACAACTGAGGAGACAGTCGGCGGTGAAGGTACAATTCTCGTGATGGATGACGAAGAAATCATTCGAGACCTTGCTAAAAGCCTGCTTACACATCTTGGATACAAAATTCTATTAGCTCAAGACGGTAGTCAGGCGATTGATATTTATACCAATGCCATGCAGAATAACGAAAAAATCGATTTGCTGATTATGGATCTTACAGTTCCAGGAGATATGGGTGGTAAGGAAGCAATGGAAAAGATTCTGAAAATTGCACCTGATGCTAAAGCATTGGTTTCAAGCGGATATTATGATGACCCTGTACTTGCTGATTACAAAAAATATGGATTCAAGGGTGTGTTGACAAAACCTTATAGCATAAATGAGTTAAGCAAACTTGTCAGCAAAATAATCAATGAAGAGGATTCTGAATAAACATCAAATCATCGTAGAAAAGACTATTTTCTGCATGTATCAAGACGAAAGCACATAGAGAATTGTGATAAATGCAGAGAGTTTCACTCTTTCATTTCGGCTTTCGTTAAGCATGTACGGCGCGAGTAAAGCGATTTTATCCTTTTCAATTAGATATTTCATATTCTCAAGTATTTTTTCGATTATTTCGCTTTTATCATCCAAATTTGAATTGCTAAGTATTTCAAACACAAAACCGCAGATTTCCTTGTTTTTTATACCCGAAAGCAGAAAAAGGAAATGTTTGTCCTTATTCTGCTCGTAAAGCTGCTGAAGATATCCAGCACAATTCATCCCGCATCGTGAAAAAATAGCATAAATCGCTTTCCGGGTACTCTCATACATCTGCTCGTTCTGGTCTAAATAACTGTACATCGGAATAATAAGCTGAGCCGTTTTCTTCGGAAAAATTACGCTGATTTTCTCGAAAGTGCTTATCGTTCCTGTATATGAAAAGAAAAACCTTCTGTTACGTTCGTTGCCCATTGTGTACCACTCGGGAATCTTCGACAGAATCTCCTCAGCAATCTCCTTAACATCTGCGAATTCCTTCAATATGTCAAAAACCGCATACTCCGAAAACGGCATCTCAGGAGTAAGAATGCTCAGAATCTTTTTGCCGAGAATTTTTTTGAGATTTTCATTGAAGTATTCGGACGAACGGTAAAACTGATTTCGAATATTGTTCAAAAACTGCTGAATTTTTGTGTCTCTATGCAATTTCGCAAAAATCTCTTCGAAAACCACTTCATCTTTGATTGATGCTGCCAAAAACATCAGAACTGTCTGCGATTCCTGCAATTCCGATGTGGAAAGATTCGCATCTTTGATTATCTGAAGCATTTCCAGTAGAAATTCTGTATTTATCTCATCGGAAAAAAGCAGAAACCGACGCAGTGCTTCCTTTGCTGAGAACCTTTCGCTGTAATTCGGTGATTTTAGCAGTCGAAATACAATCCATAGAACTTGCGTAACGTATTTTTTGTTGAAATTGTTTGGTTCAAGCAGCATGACAATTGAGGACAATCTTCCGATTCGGCTTATTGTCTTAGATACTGTTTCAAATGCGTCCTTCTCTCCGTTGAGTAAGGCGGTCAAAGCGTAATACGGCTGAATATTCGCATTAATAACTTTGTATCGTTCCTCGAAACTTTTCTTAGCAAAACCTGGGATTTTCAGGTCTTTTTCGAACAATTGATTTAATTCCGGCATGATATTTCTTGTTAATGCCTGTTCCAATGCAAGATTCCATGAGCCCGAATCGACAAACTTCTGTGTCAGATTTTTTGAGATTGCTTTAATGATGATGTTTTTAAAATTTTCCGTATTTAATAATATTGTACTTTCACCTTCGAAATATGCATTAAAAAGCCAATCCTGAATCTCCGTAAGCTTGGTTTCATCGCCGGATGCGAGCATCAGCATGGAAATCCAAAAATAATTGCTTATCGAGTTTGATTCCGGTTTTTCCATTTTTTTCTGAAGCAAACCGAGAAAATTCGCCACTTCTTTGCTTGTTTCAGCATCAGCAAAAGTTTTCTGGTAAAAGAATAAAAACGGCAGTCGAACTGCGAATTCTTCATCATAATCGAACTTTGTATTCAGCAGGTTCTCGATAATTTTTCTACTTTCAATTTTGCTATATTGTTTCACTAAAGCTTCAAAATCGCTTACTTTCCAGTCGAAACTCGATATTGTCTTGAAATATTCGTTTATAAATTCCTTGAAAAGCTGGTGTTTTCTCGTTTTCATCAGCTCAAAAAGTTCATTAAACATTCTGCTTTTAAGCCAGGAAACTCGCAATTCCTTAAAAACTTTTCTCAGCGAATCCTGCAATTCCAGATCTTCTATGATTTTTTCATCGGGTAAGCTCCATTTTTTGAAGACTGGCAGAAAATCTATCGGCTCAAACAAGTTTTTTGGATTGTCAGGTTGAGTCTGTGGTTTATTATCATCTTGATTTTGCGCAAATCCTGGCACTGAAGTAAATGCGAATGCAAGCACCACAAGTATGAGAGATTTGATTATGTATGAACTTCGAGAGAACATTAATTATCCTCGTTGATATTTTTGTATGAATCTTTATACTTAAACACACTTGTTTGAATTATGAAATATTTTACTCCGCAAAGCTTGTCAGTATGCGCAATTACATTATAAAACGATTGCTGATTATGATACCGACTTTTTTCGGTATAACAATTGTTGTTTTCACCATTGTCAATCTGGCGAAAGCGAGTGAACGACTAAGGTCTCAGCAAATGGGTGAAACTACCGAAGCTGCTGGCGAAACCAACGAATCGCTTATGTATTTCAAGCAGGAATTCCACCTTGACAAGCCAATACTCTTTAACACCAGATTTTTGCTTGATAAGCAGGATATCGAAGAAACACTCAGCAAAATTTACATCTCAAGTTTTTATGAGCACAGCAGCGTGCAAACATATCCAAAAGAAAGTAATTCTGCGTTGCAAAACGAAGAACCAATAAAAATTTCTGATTTGCGTCAGATTCGAGAGGATTTGGTAGATTATGGCAAGGATATTCTGCTGATATTGTTTGAAATTGTGAACGATTACCATGCTTTAGCACAGCAAACCTACAACCAGTTGTCTGATGGCGCAAAAAAACTTGTCAAGCAAACTCCGATGCTTTTCAAGGATAATTCAAGCTTAAACTCAATTGTAAAGAAATCGGATTTATCAGATGCTGATATAGATTTGCTGAAAACCTATGTTCAACAGCATGTTTGGCGCAATCTTGCAGCAAGTTTTATGAAGCTTAACGCTCAGGATATTCCAGAATCTTATGATACATCCTCAAAAGGTTCTGATGCTGAGTTTCAAAGGCAGAAAAATTGGGTGATTTTCAAAGGAAATCTCTTAATCAAAAATCAGATGGCGATTAGTCAGGGTATGGATGAGGATGAGATTACAAACAGAATAAAACTCTGGGCAAAGTGGTTTGCAAAAAAAACTCCAGAATTGGACAAAAATCTGTTTGAAAACATTGAAATGTTCCTGTTTGAGACGCGATTCGCTCACTTTTGGGGCAGAATCCTTAAACTCGACTTTGGCATCTCGATACACACACGCAAACGGGTCTTCCCTGAACTTTTAAGCAGAATGCAGTATTCACTCTCGATTGCTCTCACCTCGACCATTCTCGCATATTTGCTTTCGATTCCGCTTGGTATATTTTCAGCGGTAAAGCAAAATACAATCGGCGACCGGATTCTGACAATAATTCTGTTTATTATGTATTCGCTGCCATCTTTTTTCGCAGCAACTGTTTTGCAGTATTATCTGGCAACAACGCAGGGGTGGCAAAGTTTTCTCGGTATGGTCGGTTCGTCTCCACCAATGCCATTAAGTGGATTCCATTCAGAATTTGACGTTTGGATCACGTTGAATTCAGTTGAACGGCTCAAGGATTTACTCTGGCATCTCACGCTTCCAATTGCCTGCATGACCTACGCATCACTGGCGGTGTTATCGCGTTATGCTCGTAGCGGGATTCTCGATGAAATTCGCTCGGATTACGTACGTACTGCACGTGCCAAGGGTTTGTCCGAACGAGTTGTAATCTGGAAACATGTTGTCCGCAACGGAATTATCCCGATTATCACGCTTTTGGGTCAGATTCTGCCTGTTATTATCGGCGGTTCAGTAATTATCGAAGTAATTTTCGGCATCGACGGCATGGGCAGGTGGATGTTCAATTCTATTGTGAACAATGATTTCAATGTTGTGATGACTGTGAGCATGATTTCGGCTGTGCTGACACTTGTCGGCATACTCATTTCCGACCTGATGTACGCTGTCGTTGACCCGCGCATCTCCTTCGACTAGGCAGTGTAACATTAATTCTACGACATCTTTTGTGGGTCAGGAATCTTGCCTGACATTCAGCATAAATATTAACAGGCAGGGATGCCTGTTCCACCATTCATTGTAACTTTTACTACACAGTACTTGTGGTCTGTGACATAATATTTAAGAAGTTGTCATTCCCGTGAAAACGGGAATCCAG
>CAYZQB010000094.1:0-11709 GCA_964480395.1 uncultured Planctomycetia bacterium | reverse complement strand
CTGGCCATGGCGTCGGGTGTTCTGCGAAAGGGAACGCTGGCCCGCTTTGTCGCGGATGTCCGGAACATGGGCCGGCGGGAACTGCGAGACGTGACGGTCAAGCTGCTCGTGGATGACGTTGCCGCCGACCGGGCTGTGATCGAGCAGATCGGCCCCGGCGAAACGCGGACGTTGTCGTTCTTCGCTCACTTCAAGCAGGCGGGGACGGCCGGCGTCAGCGCGCGGCTCGAGGGCAACGACAGGCTGGTCACCGACAACACCCGGTATCTCGTGGCCGAGGTGCGCGACGGCGTGAAGGTCCTGTGCGTGGACGGCAGCCCGTCCGCCAAGCCGCTTGGCGGCGAGGCCGGGATCCTGGCCCTCGCCCTCTCGGCCCAGAGCAAGAGGGCCGCTGAGCCCGGCAGCCCGGACGCTGCAGGCGCCGTGACGGTCAAGATCATTCCCGTTGAAGACCTGCGCGTGAGCGACCTGCCCTCTTACGACCTCGTGTTCCTGGCCGGCGTTGCGAACATCTCCCATAGCCAGGCGGTTGGCCTGGGCGATTTCGTGCGCCGCGGCGGCGGCCTGGTGGTGTTCCTGGGCAAGAAGACCGACCCCGGTGCGATGAACAGCAGCATGCGCGGCAGCGACGGGGCCCCCCTGCTCCCGGCTGAGCTCGGCGAAGCCGTAGGCGAACGGCAGGGTGGCGGCGCGGCCTTGTCAAAGCAGGACGAGTGGCAACTGTCCGCCGGCCTGCCCGACCATTCGGTCACCCGGGTTTTTGCCAGGATGCCGAAAGAGCAGTGGTCGAGCATCCGGTTCTGGCGCTACGTGAAGGCGTCCCCGCGCGAGGACGCCCGCGTGTTGCTCCGGCTCGCCCCGGGAAACGACCCCGTTCTCGTCGAGCGCCCCGTCGGGCGCGGCAAGGTCCTCCTGTTCACCTCGAGCGCCAACCGCGACTGGACCGACATGATGGTGAACCCGGCCTATCTGATGATGGTGCAGCAGATGGTGACGTACCTGACGCGGAAGCCCTACGAGGCCCCGGCCGCCGTCGCCGACGAACTCGTCTTCGAGCTGCCTTCGGAGAGCATCGAGCGCGTGCTCACCGTGCAGGACCCGCGGGGCGACGATATCCCGCTTCCCGTTGTCGAGAGCGGCGGGCTGAAAACGGCGGCCCTGCCGAATGCCGAGCTGCCGGGCGTCTACACGGCGCTTTCGTCGCCGAACGGCGCCCGCGCCAAGGCCGCAGGCGCCGACAGGCTCCCCGAGCAGAGAGTTGCGGTGAACGTCGACACGCAGGAGTCGGCGGTCGCCGTCCTGCGTGACGACGCGCTGCGCGCCGTCGCCCAGAGCTTGTCAACATGGCTGATCGGCGAGAAGCAGGACATTCAGTCGGCCGTGACGGAAAGCCGCCAGGGGCGCGAGCTGTGGCGGGTTCTCCTGCTGCTGGCGCTCATCGCGCTGATCGCCGAGTCGATTCTCGCACGGGTGTTTACCCGGCGGACGACGGGAACAACGGAGGTGTATGCGAGAAGGGCGGCCGAGTTGTAGGGTGCGCCTTCGGCGACGGGTGCGTGGCTGATTGCTGATTGCAGAGAAACAAATGGACGCATTCCTCGATACGATTTCCGGGTGGCTTGACATCGGCCCGGATTACACGATCAAGTACCTGGGGCTGCGAGGCGGCCTGCCGGTCTGGTTGCTGTTCGCTCTCATATGCCTGGGGGCTGTGCTCGCCGGAATCCTCTACCTCCTGGAGCCGTCGATCTCGCGTGGCCGCCGGATCTTGCTTGCCGTCCTGCGGGCGGTGACATACAGCCTGGTGCTGTTCTTCCTGTTCGCGCCCGTGATCGGGCTCGAGCGGAGTCTGGCCATACGTCCCAACCTGCTCGTGCTGGTGGACCGGTCCAAGAGCATGGCCATTGCCGACCAGCGCAGCCAGCCGGCGGACCTGGCCGACGCCGCCCTGGCGCTGGGCAAGGCGAAGTTCGTCATGCCGGACGAGCAGGAGGGCGTCGCGCGGGCGCGGCGAGCGGCCCGTGCCTGCGCCGCCGCACTGAAACAGCGTCTGTGGGACGACATGCTGGCCGCCGAGAGCGAGGCCCAAGCGGCGTTCGCCGCCGTGCTGCCGGAACGGGCCGTAGAGGGCGATGGCAATCGGGCACCCGCCCGCCCCGCCCAGTTCACGAGAACGATCGGCGAACTCGCCCAGCGCCAGAAGGACCTCCGCGTCGCCGTGGAAGGGCTGCCGAAGGGCGTGGCCGTTGCCTGGGAGCGGGCACGCCAACTGCGTGATAAACAGGATGACATCTGCCGGGACTTGGACGCACTGGCGGCCGGCTTCGCCAAGGCGCCCGTCGCCCTGACGCCGGCCGTCCGGAAAGAGGCCGCCGCCGTTCCGCGGCTGACGCTCGCCAAGGGGCTGCTCGATCACCCCGGACTCCGCGCGCTCGACCGCGCCGGGAAGGACTGCAACGTCCGCTATTTCTCGTTCGGCGACAAACTCGAGCAGATCTCGGCGGCCGCCGAGACCGTTCAAGCCGCCCTGAAAGAGCTCGAACCCATCGCCAGGGCCACGCGCGGTTCCCGCGCCATCCACGAGGCCGTGTCTCAGTTCAGCGGCCAGCCGATCGTGGGCGTCGTCATGTTGACCGACGGCGCGTTCAACGACGAAAATGCCTATCCGCTTACGGCTGCCGCCTGGCTCAGAGAGCAGGGCGTGCCGCTCCACACTGTGGGCCTGGGCCTCCGGGCTCCGCAGGATGTCGGGCTGCGGTCGCTGATCGTGCAGGACGTGTTCTTCCCGAAGGACCTCGTCACCGCGCGCCTGCAGGTGACATCGAGCGGCTACAGCGGCGTCACCACGGAGGTGAGGGCGACGCTCGACGGCAAGGAAGCCGCCAAGGTCTCCGTGGACCTGACGGACGAGCCGCAGTTCGTCGAGTTGACCTTCCCGGTTCCCAAGGGGAAGGGCGGTCTTTCGCAACTGGCCTTCACCATTCCGGCACGGCAAGGCGAGATTTCGGCCGCAAACAACGAGCTTAAGAAGCCGGTCCGCATCATCGACCAGAAGATCAAGGTGCTCTACGTCGAGGGGCGGCCGCGGTGGGAATACCGTTACCTGCGTGTGCTCCTGCTGCGCGACCCGAGGCTCGACGTGAAATTCCTGATGACCCAAGGCGACCCCGACCTGGCCGCCGCGTCGCCCGAATACCTGGCGCGATACCCCGAGAAGCCGGCGGAAGCGTTCATCTACGACCTCGTGATCCTGGGTGACGTGCCCTCGTGGTATTTCAACCGCCCGCAGATGGAGCGCATGGTCGAGCTCGTCCGCGAGCGCGGCGGCTCCGTACTCATGCTCGCGGGCGAGCAATACGCTCCCGCCAGCTACGTCGATACGCCGCTCGCGGAAGTGCTCCCCGTCCGGATCACCCGCGATTACCAGTTGATGCCTCCGGAGGTCTATCCACTCGCCACGCCGGTTGGCAAGCGCTCGTTCGCGATGCTCGAGAAGTCGGACAGCGCGAACAACCGCGTCTGGTCGCTCGTTCGGCCTCTCGGCCGGCTCCCCCGGTTGGAGGGGGCCAAGCCGGGCGCGAACGTGCTTGCCGAGCTTCCTGAGGGCCCGAACCGGCCGGAGCCGTATCCGCTCATCTCCTGGCAATACGCGGGCGCGGGCAAGGCGATGTACGTCGGCACCGACCAGCTCTGGCGGCTCCGCTTCAAGCTCGGAGATCGTTATCACGGCCGGTTCTGGGGCCAAGCCATCCAGTTCCTGGCCCTGTCGCGGCTCCTGGGCGAGAACAAGCGAGTTCGCCTCGAAACCGACAAGGCGGGTCAGATTCGCACGGGCCAGCGCGTCGAGATTCACGCCAACGTGCTCGACCCGGCCTTCCAGCCGGTCAAGTCGAAGGAATACACGGTCCACGTCGAGCGTGCCGCCCCGAATCCGGGCGCGGCCCCCCCCGGAGAGGCCAAGGCGAGCGTTGTCGATATCACCCTGTTGCCGGTGCCGGGAGCGGAGGGCCTGTTCCAGGGATCGCATGTGTTCCGCGAGGAAGGCCGGTATGTGCTGAGGGCGTCGGGTGATGACGCGAAGTTCGCCAACACGGTGGACCTCGTTGTGGCCGCGTCTGATCTTGAGGACCATGAGCCGGCCATGCAGGAATCCCTGCTGAAGAAGATGTCCGAACTCTCGGGCGGCCAGTATTTCTCGGTCCGCGAGTGGCCGGCCCTGCCCGGCATGCTGGAGGCGCGAGAGCGGATCGTTGTCGAGAACAAGGAAAAGGACCTTTGGGATAGTTGGCCCCTGTTTGTTTTACTGCTTCTGAGCGCCAGCGCGGAATGGTTCCTGCGGCGGCGCTCCAATCTGGTGTAGCGTGGGCAGGCCGTCGTCGGGCGTGTCCGCCGCACGGCGGACGTTGTGAGTACGTATGAGCGAAATAGCAGGCGATAACAACTTTGATCGTGCGGCGCCGTTCGGGGCCATGGAACGGAAGCTGGTCCGCGCCTGGCGACGCGAGCGGACGTTCGTTGAAACCCGCGGTCTGTGTCACCTCTTCCTGTGGGCGGCCGTGCTCTTCACGTCCAACTTCGCCATCGACTGGGTATTCAACCTATCCGGCCGCGGCCGCGTCACCCTGCTCGCGGTCAACGCCGTCGTCCTGGCGGCGGTCGTCTATTGGCACTGGTGGCGCTACCTGAAGCGGTATGATCCGGTCCGGGCCGCCCTCGAGGTCGAGACCTGTTACCCGCAGTTGAAGAGCGTTCTCGTGTCGTACGTGCAGCTTCACGGCCGTGCCGAGCAGGAAGCGGGCATGTCCGTCTCGCTGGTCCGCGCGATGTGCCGCCAGGCGGTCAAGGTGGCCGGCCCGATCGACTTCGGCAAGATCGTGCGGTTCCGCACGCTCAATCGGCTCTTTATCTGTTGCCTGGCCGTCCTGCTCGTCGGCAGCCTTGCCGGCTGGCGCCAGGCGGAACTTCTCAAGGTGTTCGTGGGCCGCATGGCCGACCCGAAATCGACGCTCCGCTACCCGACGCGCACGTTCCTCTGGCCCGTCACCGGGGATAAGGTCCTTCAGGAAGGCCGGCCGTTCTCGCCGAGCGCCCTGGCCGGCGGCGAGATTCCGAAGGAGGGGATTCTCAGCATTCGGCCCGCCGACGGCGACACGGAAATCGTGCGCATCCCGCCCGGCAAGAAGCTTCAACCCGGCGGCAGGCGGGAATTTACCTATCACATGGGCGAGGTCTATCGCAGCTTCACATATTCCTTCCGCCTGGGAGACGCCGTCTCCGGTCGCTACAAGGTCACGGTCGTCCCGCCGCCGCGGATGGAGCCGCTCCTTACGATCACGTATCCGGCCTACACGAACCGCAAGCCGAGCACGAACGAGTCGCTCACGCTCGACGTGCTGGAAGGTTCGCAGATCGAGTGGAAGCTGAAGTTCGACCGGCCGCTGGCCGCCGCGAACATGACGCAGGATGGCGGGCGATCGGCCGAAATGGCGCTCGAGGATGATGGCCGCGTGGCCCGGCTGACGCTCGGCAAGGGTGAGGAGCCGCTCACGAAGACATTGAGCTACGGCTTCCGCTGGACGGACAGCGAGAACAGCTTCACCTACGCGCCGGCCGCCCAGTACACGCTCCAAGTGGTTCCGGACCGTCCGCCGCGGGTTGCGCTGACGGCGCCGTCCCGCGACCTGAAGGGCACAATCCAGAAAGGGCTCGCGGTCAGAGTCACGGTGAAGGATGACTATGGCCTGGCCGCGGCGCGGATCGTCTATTCCGTGGAAGGCGACCCCTCGACGGGCGAGGGCGCGATCCCGGAGACCCGGGCCCCCATCACGACCGCCGCGTTCGACAAGCAGCCGCTCGAAACGACCGTGGCGTTCACGTGGAAGGTGGTGGACTCCGTCCCGGACCTGAAGCCGGGCGACGTCTTGCGGTACGCCGTCGAGGTGACGGACAACCGCCCCGGCACGCCGTGGACCACGCGGTCTGAGATGCGGCGCCTCATCGTCGTGACGCCCGGCGAATACGTCCGGTACGTCGCGGAACAAAGAGCGCGGCTCCTCGCCAGGATCAGGGAACTCCAGACGGAGGAGAAGAGAGCTGCCGAGGCCGTCGAAGAGCTCAAGGAACTCGACAAAGAGAACGAGAAGAAGTAATGTCGAAAGCACGGACCGGCCAATATGGAGGGTGGACAATGAGATACGCAGCCGTTCTGCTTGCGGGCCTAATGGCGTGTGCGTCGCCGGCGTTGGGCCGGGACAGCTCGAGCCCGGTTGCGGCCAACACGGTCGCCGACGAACTCGTCCGGGAATCCGACCGCCAGTGGCGCATCAGTGGCGAAATGGCCCGCCTCATGGGGGACCTGGGCGAACTCGTGAGCGACGTGCGGTCGAACCGCGTCTTCTCCGAGGCCGAGGGCGGCGTGCTCGTCGAGATGAGCGACGCCATCGACGAGACTGACGAGGACCACGTGCGCGTGGCAGCCGATGAACTGCGCAAGGCGGTCAAGAGCGCCTCGAGGCGAGCATCGCACATCGGCACCGCCGACGTCAAGATCAAGGCCGCCGTGGTCGAGCTGACCAACCTCCTGCGCCGCGCGAACGCTCTCCAGCTCGAAGACACGATCGGCCAGGAGATCAGGGATATCCTCAGGGAGCAGCAGCAGGCCGCCCGTCAGACCGCCCAGGCAGGCCGCGAAATGCTCCAGGAACTCCCCCGCACGATCGACCCGACCCAAATCGCCCGGCAGCAGAAAAGTCTTGCAAAGCGCACCGAGAAACTCCAAAGGGCCATGCAAGAGGCCCTGAAGGAAGAACTGACGGAGAACGCTCGCGAGAGACTGCAAAGAGCCCAGAAGGTCGCAAAGAAAAGACAGATCAAACAGCGGATGCAGAGAGCCGCCGAGTACCTCGACGAAGCCGAGATGCTCCAGGCCGCCGCGGAACAAAAAGCCGTGATCGACGCCCTGAGGGAGATGGAAGACAATATCTCCGACGCCCAGAAGCTCCCTTCGCAAAAAGACATCGAGGCAATGAAGGCCGCCCTCGAGCAGCAAAGGGACCTCCGCCAGAAGACCGAGGCGAAGGACGCCGGCGAATTCAAGAAGGACGCCGCCGCCCTGCAACTCGACCAGATGAACCTGAAGGAGATGGTGGCGAAAGACTCGGAGGCCGCCGCCAGGATGGACCAGGCCGCGAAGGAACTCGCCAAGATGGATCAGGCCGCAGCGGTCGCCGCACAGAAACAGGCCGAGGCCGCGCTCATGATGGCCATGAAAAAAGCGATGGGGCCAGGTCCCGGGGTGAAAAACGCCAAGGGCAACGCGGGCACCGACGACAAGGGCGACGGCGACGGCCACAAGGACAAGATCGGCCGAGGCAAAGGCAAGGGCAAAGGCAAGGGCAACAAGAAGGGCCCGCCCGGCAAAGACGACAAGCCCATGCCGGATGGCAAGCCGGCCGAACGCGGCGAGATCAAGCCCATGTTGGCCAAGAACCGGCCCGGCAGGATCAATCGCAACCCGAAGGCAGGCGAGCGCAGGTTCGAAAAGTCCCCGGTCATGGGCAAGCGTCCGACGGACGATAAATCCACTTGGGTTGCGCTCAGCAGCGAGGAGCGCGACGCGCTCAGCGAGAACTTCGCGCGGGAGCTGCCCCGCGAATATCGCGACATGTTGAAGACTTATTACGAGGAACTCTCGAAGTAATCGAGAGCGAGAAGACCCGATACCGGGTGCCGAGGAGCAGACAATGAAACACGGCTCGATCACCTGTGCGCTGGCCGCCGGCATCGCCGTATGCCTCGCCGCCGCATCCGCCGCCCTTGCTGCCGACGCCGGACAGTCGGGCGTCGGCGTGGCCGAATTGACGCCGAAGGCCGAGCGCGCGATCGATAAGGGCCTCGAATACCTCGCCAAGACACAGCATACGGACGGAAGCTGGGGCAAGCATAAGACGGCTACGGCCGCCCTCTGCCTGATGGCCTTCATGGTCAAAGGCCACTTCCCCGGCCGCCCGCCCTACGGCGAACAGATGGACAAGGGGGTCGACTTCCTGCTCAAGCAATCCGCCGCCGGCCGCGGCTACATGGGGGCGAGCATGTACGAGCACGGCCTGGCCACGCTCGCCCTCGCCGAGGCCTGGGGCATGACCGACCGCGAAGGGATCCGCGACGCCCTCAAGCGGGCGGTGGGGGTCATACTGCGCTCGCAGAACCCGCAAGGCGGATGGCGCTACCAGCCCGCGCCGACCGACGCCGACATTTCGGCGACAGTCATGCAGGTGGTCGCGCTGGCCTCCGCCAAAGAAGCCGGCATCATGGTCCCCGACAGCGTCATCAAGAAGGCCGTCGCCTATGTCAAATCCTGCCAGGACAAGCTGAGCGGCGGGTTCTGCTACCAGCCCGGCGGCACGCCGGGCGTTGCGCGCACGGCGGCCGGCGTCATGTCGCTCATGATGTGCGGCCAGCGCGACGCCAAGGCGACACTGCTCGGGCTGCGGTGGCTCAAGAAGATCAACAACGACCAATTCGAGAGGGCCGACGGCTTCTTCTTCTACGCCCACTATTACGGGACGCAAGCCATGTACCAGGCCGGGGATGCCTGGTATCAGGATTGGTACCCTCGCGTGCGCGAATCCGTCCTGAAGAAACAAGCCAAGGACGGCAGTTGGGCGGATGGGAACGAGATCGGCACGCCATTGGCCATCTTGATTCTGGGCGTGCCCTACCGCTTCCTGCCGACCTACCAGCGCTGACGCCGCGCGCGGCAAGGTGGTTCAGGCCGACCTGCGGGCGCTCGGGATCACCCCATACGGCGAGGTCAAGGGCGGCGGACTGGAACTCTTCTTCGATGACAAGCCCATGACGCTTGCACGCTGGCCGAATGAAGGGTTTATCAAGATCACCGGCCTCGTCGAACCAAACACGGTCGACGTGCACGGCGCCAAGGGCAGTAAGACGGGCAAGTTCATGTACGAGGGCGACCGGCCGAAACGCTGGGCCGGTGAAAAAGACATCTGGATGCACGGCTACTGGTTCTGGGATTGGTCCGAGCAGCGGCAGAAGGTTCCATTCGAGAAGATCGGCCTCTACAAAGATGAGTGTCGCAGAGAAGTTCCGTCAAAATGACCCGCGCGGTGCTTTACTTTTCCGCAGGGACATGGTAGAAGCGCAACCGTACCGTTCGACTTGACTCCTCGGCGCGCGGCAGGGGTTGAACGGCTACGGAGAAAATGATCGTCTTTCGGGAGACAATCCATGATCTGCAAAGCCACCCTGTTCGTAGCTGGCGTCTTGTTCGCTGGAAACGCACTCGCCCAACACAGCAGCCGCTCGCCGCAGGATAAGCCGCCCGCTCAAGTGTCGGGCCAGGGGCCTTTTCGTCATCACCTTGCCGACTACGACCTGGAAGTTCGCCTGCCCAATGGGCGGGTGGACACCGATGCGATGGTGAAACGACTCAAAGAACTGGGCGTCACCACGTACTACTGGCTCATCTGGCACGCGGCTACGGACTGGGACGACTTGAAAGTATTCCTGCCCAAGGCATCCAAGGCGGGAATCGAAGTCTGGGTTTACTTGTGCCCGCCGACCGAATGCCCGCCGAAGTACGGCAAGAACTATTCCGAACCGTTCCGGCTGGATTATCGGCGCTGGGCCGAGGAAATCGCCCGGCTCTCGCTCCGGCACCCCAACCTTAGGGCGTGGGTGATCGACGATTTCTATGCCAACCGCGGTTTCTTCACCCCCGCGTATCTTCGAGAATGTCGGGCGAAGTCCAAGGCCGTCAATCCCCGGCTGGCTTTCCTGCCGCTCATGTATTTCGGCGAGATGCGGCCGCAGTTCGTTGAGGACTATCGTGCTGTCATCGACGGCGTGGTGGTGGCTTATCTGAAAGACCGGGGGGAGATCGAGCGGACGTGGGCAATTCTGAACTATGCCCCCATGCCGCCCCACAGCGGAATCGGCTATCCGTGGTACAAGCCTTCACGGGCAGGGGATTACGGAATGGCCAGCCAGACGGCCAAGGTGCTGCCTGCCCAGCGATACGAGGTCCAGTTCCTCGAACTTGATGACTACACCGGCCCGACAGCCGGTTATCACTTCAAGCAGTTGCTCGTCGACGGGACCGTCGTTTGGGAAGAGGACGTGGCCGGTGGGACGAACGCACGGCACAAGGTCACGGTCGATTTGACCCGGCATGTTCAAGGCAAGGCCCAGATCACACTGGCGTTTCGACTCCTCGGCAAGAAGGCGGTCAGCAACTTCGGGGTCCACTGGCGGATCAGCGACCTTGGTGCCGAGAACCTGCAACTGGCTGCCGACCTGACAAAGCCCGAGAAATGGCAGGCCAGCCAGCAAGGAGCTTTCGCGTCAGGATTCCACGGCCCGGAGAAGACTGCTAAGCAACGTTTCCACATCCCTTTCATTTCCATGACGGCAGCGTATCAAGCAGAGTTCCGCTTGCGTCATGGCGATCCGGCCACGCCCCAGCGGATCGCAGAGCAGCTTCGCGTCTCGTTGCAGGCGTGGAAGGACGGCAAGTGCGACGGCGTCGTTACCTACTGCCTTGATAAACAGCCCAAAAGCGAGACGTTTCCGCTCGTACAGAAACTCTTTCACGAATTCGGCGACCAGTCCAAGCCCGAACCGGAGCAGCGCCCGAGGCCCTGACGTTCAAGGCGAAGATCGACGGGACGACGCAGGGCTACATCGAAATGTTGCCGTACACGTTTGAAACTACGTTCCTGTCACGCAGGCGTGGCGGAAGCCTTTGAGGCCGAACCTACGTGGCTGTCACGTAGGCGTGGCGGAAGCCTTTGAGGCAGCGGGGGTTACATCTGCCCCGCGCATTTCGATCGTCGGCTTGGGGCTGATCGGTCTGGCGCTGCTGGCGATTCGGAGGGCTCATTGTGCCGGCTCATTGTGCCAGGCACAATGAGAAATTGTATCCCCTGTGCGGCGAATGCCTTACAAGCGTCCCCCGATTTTGCGGCCTGATTCTGACGCTATTCTGTTGATCCTGCATGCGGACGAAAGTACATTCCTCGGGCTTTCCTCTGCCGGAGTCTTGAAATCCGTGAACGGTTACTTGGCCTTGATGTCGTACACCATCAAGACGTCGCCGTGCCGGATGTAGAGCCGGCCGCCGCTGATGGACGGATGCGCCCAGTGCGGGTCCTTTCCCCTGGTGATCTGGAACGAGCTAATGACCTTGTGGCCGTCGGGCGACATCTCGACAAGCGCAAGCTTGCCCCGCTCGCCGTAGCAGTAGAAGAGCCCGCCGGCGAGGGCCATCGAGCCCTGCCCGACGATGTCGGCCTCCCACATGACTTTCCCGCTCTTGAGCTCGACGCAGTACCACTTGCCGCGGCGGCTCTGGGCCGAGCCGTAGATGTAGCCGTCGACGAGGACGACGCCTCCGTGCAGGGAGTCCGGCCGCTGCTCCGCCCATCGTTGAGCGGCCTTCTTGCCGTCGGCCGCAAGCTCGAGCATCACGCCGCCCTTGCCGTAGCCGCTGGTGCAGTAGATCATGCCGCCGGCGTAGACGGGCGTAATCGGATGGTTGCGCCGCTGGTTGCGGTACGGGACCTCCCAGAGCAGCTTGCCGGTGCCGGCCTCGACGCCGATGATGTGATGCGACGTGATCGTGACGATCAGGCGCGTGCCGCACCAACTCCACGCCTACCAGAGCTGGCAGAATTCTCCGGCCTGCGC
>CAYZQB010000093.1:0-11762 GCA_964480395.1 uncultured Planctomycetia bacterium | reverse complement strand
GTTTATTGGCAGTCATCTCGTCGAAGCCCTATTGGATGAAGGATGTCAGATAACAGCACTCGCGTATTACAACTCATTCAACAGTTGGGGCTGGCTAGATTCATTCACACCCAATAAACTCAAGCAAATCAACGTTGTAACAGGTGATATTCGAGACCCCAACGGAATGCGCCAGCACATTAAGAATGCAGACATTGTTTTTCATCTCGCAGCATTAATTGCCATCCCATTCAGCTATCACTCCCCTGACTGCTACGTTGACACGAACATTAAAGGCACACTCAATATTTTACAAGCTTCACGCGATTATGATGTCGAGAAAGTGCTGGTAACATCGACTTCAGAGGTTTACGGCACTGCGGATTATGTTCCAATCGATGAAAAGCATCCACGCAAAGGACAGTCTCCGTATTCAGCGACAAAAATCGGTGCAGATGCAATTGCTGACTCGTTTTACCGAAGTTTTCAGCTTCCGGTCGTTACAGTGCGTCCATTCAACACTTATGGTCCAAGGCAATCTGCAAGGGCGGTGATTCCAACAATTATTACGCAGCTGCTTTCGGGAAAAAACGAAATCCAGCTTGGTGCTCTTGCTCCAACGCGCGACCTAGTGTTTGTGAAAGATACTGCGTTAGGATTTATTGAAATTGCGAAATCGGACAAAGTTTTTGGTGAGGAAATCAATATTGCATCCCAGCAGGAAATTTCAATTGGCGAGTTGGCTGACAAAATAATAAAAATCATCAATCCAAATGCATCAATTAAGACGGATAATCAGCGTTTACGTCCTGAAAACAGCGAAGTCGAGCGACTTTTGGGCGGAAGCGAAAAAATCAGAAAGCTAACGAATTGGCTACCAAAATTTACTCTTGATGAAGGATTATCTTTGACAATTGATTGGTTTCGCGACGAGAATAACTTAAAGCAATACAAAATCCACATTTATAATCTATAAAATCTGCTAAATCACTATTTTGTGCTTTATTTGCAAAATCTTATAATGAAAATGCATGTTCTTACTTCTGAAAGTACAGCAATGGTTTTAGAAATCTGGCATTATCCGGTGTTATTCTTATCTGCAATTGCTGCTGGCTGGGTTGACTCAATCGCAGGCGGTGGCGGAATTATCACGCTTCCAGTACTACTCGGTATTGGATTGCCACCAAAAATCGCACTTGGCACAAACAAATGTCAGTCATCGTTTGGAAGTTTCACTGCTGCATATAACTATACTCGTAGCGGGTTGGCAGACATTAGAAAAGCAATACCAGGTATAATTTATACGTTGATAGGTGCAAGCGTTGGGACAATTGTAGTCCAACTCGTTGACAATGAAGTTCTGAATTACATCATCCCCATATTACTTCTTTTCATTGCAATTTATATGTTCTTCTCGCCTAATCTAGGTAAAATCGAGAAAAAATCAGTGTTTCCGCTTCATATTGTTTTTCTCATGACAGGTTTGACAATCGGATTTTATGACGGTTTTTTCGGTCCGGGAACTGGCAATTTCTGGGCAATTGCACTTGTAGCACTTGCAGGTTTTAATCTGGCAATTGCAACTGGATACACCAAAATCATGAATTTTACGAGTAATTTAACGGCACTAATATTTTTCATTATTGGTGGCAACGTTTATTTTACAGTCGGTATAATTATGGGTATTGGTCAGGTTATTGGAGCAAGAATTGGCTCAGGAATGGTAATTAAGCGTGGAGCAGCATTTATTCGTCCGGTATTCATTCTTGTTGCGATTATGCTATCTGTGTATATCGTTTTTCGAAAATTTTTCCTAAATTAAAAAACTCAAATTACACAATTTAATTGTATTATGTACAATTGCTCGAATTGTTGAACAAAATTATGTCAGTATTAATTAATAAAATTTGTTTCAATCTAATATCATGTTCAAATATTTAGTATAAATTGGAGGAATCATGAGGAAATCAAGAGTTTTTATCGGTTTGATTTTGATTGTCTTATTTGCTGGTGTTGTAAGTTGTTCAACGGATTCGAAATCTCTTAAATGTACGCCAAATTCATTAGCATTTGGCAATGTAAATCTCGGAGATTATCTTGCCAAAGACATTGTCATTAAAAACAAGTACGGGAAAGAATTATTAATAACAAACATTGATATTACTGGCTCAACCGATTTTATTTTCGCTAGTTCTGTAAATCTACCGATAAATTTACTTAATAATGCTGAGTTTACTCTATCAATAAAATTTACTCCAACTCTTGCAGGCAATAGCAATGCAACCTTGTTAATCGTACACGATGCTTCAACAAAAGCAAAATCGGTTGATATAACAGCTACTGGTGTTGCGGTTCCCAAAATTGACATAAGTGAAAACTCACACGATTTTGGTATGGTCTTAATAAATACTCCTGAACACTATGGTTTTACTATTGAAAACATTGGTACTGCTGACTTAACAATCTCTTCATTCAACTTCATGGGAACTGGTGCATCTGCGTATTCCATCTCTGCTGGTGGTCTTACACCATACGTTGTATCACCTGGCAATACACACGTTTTTGAAGTCCAATTTAATCCAACAACTGTTGGAAATAAAACTGCTGAGCTTCAGATACATCATGATGGAGTGAATGTTACTCCACCATTAACGATAACATTTGATGGTGAAGGAGTATTAAGAGCTGCAGAATTTACGCTTAATCAGACAAATCCTTGGGATTTTGGTGTTTGCAGCGTAACTTTCAAATCGAAACTTGACCTTGTTATTGAAAGCAACGGACTATATGACCTAAACATCACAAGTGCCACATTAGTGAACGGAACTGCTTTTAGTATTAGTGAAATTAAGAATAATAATGGAAACGTTGTGAATCTTCCTCAAACCGTTCTGATTGGCGATGTATTAACGATTGGATTGGAATTTGAACCAACTGTAAAACAGATTTACAACGAAACATTGACAATAGTACATGATGCGACAAATCATTCTCAACCTTTGGATGTAACAATTTCTGGTGAAGGTATAGACCTTCGTACAGAAACATTTGTGTACACCGGAAGCAATCAAACATGGACTGTCCCTGCTGGTGTAGTTGAAGCACGAGTTCTCGTTGTTGGTGCTGGCGGTGGTGGTTCTGGCAGTCACTACGGCGGTGGTGGTTCAGGTTACTCAATTGTAAAAACCGAAAATGTCTCAGGTACAATAACAATTGTCGTCGGTAAAGGTGGTGCTGGCGGCATTGTCGGCACAAACAGCTCTCCAGGCGATCCTGGTTTGGATTCAAAATTCGGAACTGCAATAACTGCAACAGGTGGTAAAGGCGGCGGCGGCGGCGGTGCAGGTTATTACACAGGTGGAGACGGCGGCAGTGGCGGCGGAGGTGCTGGCAACATGGGTTCTGGAGGTGACGGTGGAACTGCGGGTTCAAACGGATTACCAGGAAATACCTATGCTGGTGGTCTAGGAGGACATTTTGATTCACTAGCTCCTTTATTAGGCAACACATTTACTGCAGGAGCTGGTGGAGCTGCTGGTACTTCATCTCATGCTGGTGGCGGCGGAGGTGGTGGCGTTCTCATTAATGGAAACGGACCAAATGGTGGTGACGGAGGTGACACTTGGTCAGGCAAAGGTGGCAAAGGATATGGTGCTGGTGGAGGATCAGGCGGTTACAGCTCAACAACTGGTACAAGACCAGGCGGTGGCAAAGGTGCTGATGGTGTTGTTTACATCGAGTATTGATTAAAAAACATCGAATAACATCACTTTTCTATGATAATGATAAATTTATTAAAATATTGCAGTTTAAAGTCGAAATTTGAGCATCAACTCTGAGTATAAAGAATATATTTTTTATAATAGATGATAACAGAACTACTTGTACGATAAAAGTATAAAAAAAATATTACATATATTATAAATTATGGAGGTTAGATTATGAATAGTTCTTGTAGATTTTCTCAGTTGTTACACATTATTGGATTACTTTTATTAATTAGTTGTTCTTCTGACACAAAAACACTAAAAATCACTCCGTCTAAACTAGATTTCGGCGATGTGAATCTTGGTGAAATTGTTGATATTGAAGTAACATTGAAAAACAAGTTCGGAAAAGATGTAACAATTTTAAACATGAACATAATCGGTTCATATGATTTCATAATTACATCCGGTTGTATAATGCCAATAGATCTTTTGAAAAATGCAGAACATAAAATGATTGTTACTTTTGTTCCTTCGTTAGGGGGACCAAATATTGCGACACTTTTTATTGCACATGATGCTTCAAACAAGCCGAAAGAGGTTGGAATTAAAGGAGTTGGAATTCCAGTTGCTCGAATTAAGCTCTCTGATACAATCTTCAATTTTGATAAAAAAATTATAAATCGCAATCATACTCATGATATTGAAATTGAAAATTTTGGCACATTAGATTTAGAAATAAGCAATCTTTCATTCACCGGCTTAGGTGCTGCGGTTTACAGCATTTCCGCTGGTGGTCCCACACCAATAAATATCGCACCAGGTGCAACAAAAACCATTACAATTGCATTTGACCCAGTTGTTATTGGCACTTTTTCTGCAGACCTTGAAATCCATCACAATGCAGTCAACGAAAATTCACCGATAATCTATCCAATAACAGGTGAAGGGGTTGACGTTGACCCCCAGATTACTCTTAGCCAGCCGTCTCCTTGGGATTTCGGAAGCGTTGCAACAACGATGCCTGCAACTCAAATTTGTGAAATTGAGAACACAGGTATTGACCCATTAACTGTAACATCTGCGGTTTTGAAAACTGGGCTAGAATTTACAATAGAATCATTGAAAGATTCAAACAGTAACGTGATAAGTTTCCCACAGATTATTGCTGTTAGTGCAAAAATATATCTATCGATAAAGTTCGAACCTACTGCAAAGACAACTTTCAACGACACTTTGACCTTTATTCACGATGGCACAAACGAAGTAACTCCTTGGGATATTCCATTAGCAGGTGAAGGACGCGATTTAATAACAAAGACTTTCACATATACAGGTGCAAAGGAGCAATATAAACTTCCTGCTGGTGTTAATATAATTGTTGTAGAACTCTACGGTGCAGAAGGTGGTGATGCATATCCACCTAGTGGTGGAAACGATCCTGGGAAAGGTGGCAAAGTATCTGCAACATTGACGGTTTCACCTGGTGCTGCACTTGAAATTTACGTAGGTGGCAAAGGGATTGATGGAAATCTAAACACAGGAGGAAACGGTGGCTGGAACGACGGCGGAAGTGGTGGAACTTTTGGGATGCTGCAAATGAACGGTGGTGGCGGTGGCGGTGCATCGGATATTCGAGAAGGTGGAACAGCACTAACAGATAGGATTGTTGTTGCTGGTGCTGGTGGTGGTGGCGGCGGTTTTATTAATGGCAATAATGGTGGAAGCGGTGGTGGATTAGTTGGTGGTGCAGGATATTTTATAATGACACCAGATCCGCAATATGGTGGTGGTGGTGGTACACAGACTCAGGGCGGTGCTGCTGCTACATCAGGCGGTACTGCAACGGCAGGTTCACTTGGCAAGGGTGGAGATGCATCTGGTGTTGATATTTGCGGTGGTGGTGGTGGATCTGGATATTATGGTGGTGGTGGTGGAACATATGGCGGTGGTGGCGGTGGTAGTAGTTTCACAAAACAAGGGGCTACAAATGTAGTTCATCAACAAGGTGTTCGAAGCAGCAACGGCGAAGTAACTATTAATTACTAATTGCATTGATAAAAAACTGAATCAGAATGATTATTACAGTAATATTCGAAAAAAATTGGATTAAATATAGTTTGATGTAAACAAACAGAATGCTTTATACAATTACTTCTTTTTCGTATTTCAGATTGGACTTTTTAAGTTAAATATGCTAAATTTGTATAAAGTATTTTTTTTTAAAATTCTAACCGTGGAGGATTGTATGAAATTATTGCGTAAATGTACATGCCTGATTGTTTTTGTTGGTCTATTTTTAATGATTAGTTGTTCATCAGAATCGAAAACACTAAAGGTTACACCTACTAAACTCGATTTCGGTGACGTGAATCTTGGTGAAAAATTTGACATCGAAGTTACTTTGAAAAATAAGTTCGGAAAAGATGTTACAATTTCGAATCTCGATATCAGCGGTTCAGCTGATTATATGATAATATCCGGTGGAACGGTACCTTTCAGTTTGATTAATAACGATGAGCATAAATTTACGATTGCTTTCGAACCAAGCACTGGTGGTCAGATCACAGCAACGCTTATTATTACACATGATGCTTCGGTCAAGACGAAAGAGGTTGAAATCAAGGGTGTTGGTGTTCCGGTTGCGAGGATTGAACTTTCAGACACAACTTTTGATTTCGGTAAAAAACTGATTAACCGAGCGCATACTCATGACCTTGATATCGAAAACATCGGTACAGCTGATCTCAATATCAGCAATCTGTCATTTACTGGTTTAGGTGCTGCGGTTTACAGCATTTCCGCAGGTGGTCCCACACCAATAAATATCGCACCAGGTGCAACAAAAACCATTACAATTGCATTTAATCCAATTGTTATCGGCAACTATGCATCAGATCTTGAAATCAACCACAATGCAGTAAATGAAGCTTCACCAATGCTTTATCCGATTACGGGAGAAGCAATTGATGTTGACCCGCAAATTACGCTGAGCCAGACGTCTCCTTGGGATTTCGGAAGCGTTGCTACAACAATGCCGTCAATCCAGATCTGTGAAATCGAAAACACCGGCATCGACCCGCTAACCGTTACCTCCGCAACATTATCAACCGGAACAGCATTTACCATTGATTCATTAAAAGATTCCAATGGCAATGTTATCAATTTTCCACAGGTTGTCGCAGTTGCTGCGAAAATCATGCTTGCAGTCAAATTCGCACCGACTGCTAACACAACATATAATGATACTTTGACTCTTGTTCACGATGGCACAAACGAAGTAACACCATGGGATATTCCTCTTGCTGGCGAAGGTCGCGACGAGATTTCCAAGACTTTCACATACACTGGCTCAAATGAGCAATTCCAACTTCCAGCAGGAGTTGCAATGATTAAGGTCGAAGCATACGGAGCATCAGGTGGCGAATCTTATCCTCCTGGATCAGGACATAACCCAGGCAAAGGCGGATTTGTTTCAGCGGGTTTAACATTAACTCCAGGTGCATCACTTGAAATCTACGTCGGTGAACGAGGTAAAGACGGTACAACAAATAGTAGTGGTTTAGGTGGTTGGAATGGTGGTGGAAAAGGTGCAACATATGGTAATTCGTACAACGGTTCTGGTGGTGGTGGTTCTTCCGATATTCGCGTTGGTGGAACTTCACTGACAGACAGGATTATTGTATGTGGTGCAGGTGGTGGTTCAGCATATAATTACTTTGCTGGTGGCGACCACGGCGGAAAAGGTGGTGGTCTTGTCGGTGGTGATGGATATTCTAATAATGGCTTCGATGGAGGCTATTGTGGAAAAGGTGGAACAGAATCAGCAGGTGGAATAGGTGCTAGCATGGGTGGACAACCAGGAGCACTTGGCAAAGGTGGTGATGGTGGTTCAGGATCAAACACTGGTGGTGGTGGTGGTTCAGGCTACTTTGGTGGTGGCGGTGGTTACTGGGGTGGAGGTGGCGGTGGAAGCAGCTTCACAAAACAAGGAGCCACAAATGTAGTACATCAACAGGGTGTGCGCGACAATAACGGGGAAGTAATAATCAAATACTAAGTTGTATATACTCGCGATTAGTGAAAATATGCAATTAAGCTATAAATTAGCGACAAAGCAGTAAATACGCAAATAAAATAAGACCGGAGTGATTGCTTCGGTCTTTTTTTATACGTAAGAATATGTAAAGTATGGTTATAGAATATTAGTTATTATCTATTTTTTTGGATTTTGCCTTAATGCGATTAATTGAACTTTATTCACAAATAATGCTTCAGATAACATCTAAATAAGTTTTAAATTTATGGAGGCTCTTATGAATCGATTTTCAGCCCTGCTGATTCCAGTGATAATCTTCGCTTTATCGCAGGTTATTGGATGTTCGTCAGAATCCAAAACTCTTAAAGTCAATCCGTCAACAATGAAATTTGGTAATGTCAATATCGGCGAAAGTGTTGATATGGATCTGACAATCACTAACAAATACGATAAAGACGTTATGATTTCAGATATGACATTGGTTGGTTCATACGATTTCATTATCTATTCCGGAGCAGTTTTTCCCATTGACTTGCTTAAAGGTGCGGAACACAAAATTACAATCAAATTCACACCTACTTCCGATGGTTTGTTGGTTTCAACACTCTCGATTTTGCATGATGCTTCTGCTAAAGAAAAATTGGTCGAAATTTCAGGAACGGGTGTGAAAGTTGCACGTATTGATTTGTCTGACACGACCTTTGATTTTGATAAAAAACTGATTAGTCGTACGCATACGCATGATCTTGACATCGAAAATGTTGGTACATCTGATCTCGAAATCAACAATCTGTCATTCACCGGTTTAGGTGCTGCGGTTTACAGCATTTCCGCAGGTGGTCCCACTCCAATAAATATTATGCCTGGAACGTCAAAAACAATTACGATTGCATTTAATCCAATTGTTATCGGTAACTACGCTGCTGACCTGCAAATCTACCACAATGCGGTCAACGAGAATTCACCGATTGTTTATCCGATTTCTGGTGAGGGAATTGATGTTGATCCTCAGATTACGCTTAGTCAAACGTCTCCCTGGGATTTTGGTAGTGTCGCTTCAACAATGCCTGCAACTCAGATTTGCGAAATCGAAAATACAGGTATTGACCCGTTGACGGTAACTTCAGCAACTTTGGCAACCGGAACCGCATTTACAATTGCATCGCTGAAGGATTCCAACGGTAACGTTATTAATTTCCCTCGGATTGTCGCAGTCGGTGCAAAAATCATGCTTGCGATTAAATTCGAACCTACAGCAACCACAACATTTAACGATACCTTGACAATTGTCCATGATGGTACAAACGAAGTGTCTCCTCTCGATATTTCAATAACTGGCGAGGGACGTCTGATTATTGAAAAGACATTCAATTACACTGGTGCACCAGAACAATGGACTGTGCCTGCTGGTGTTACAAGCATTGATGTAGAAGCCTATGGTGCTGAAGCTGGTTTATCAACTGGTAGTGCAGGTACACCTGGTAAAGGTGGTAAATTAACTGCAAAATTAACTGTAAGTCCTGGAGACATACTGAATATTTACGTTGGTGGAAAAGGCGGCAATGGTAGTCCTGGTGTGGGTGGAACAGCTGGTTGGAACGGCGGAGCACCCGGTGAAAGTTACTCCGGCGGTCGTGGTGGTGGTGGAGGAGGTGGTGCAACAGATATCCGCAAAAATGGAACAGATTTAACAGACAGAATTTTTACTGTTGGTTCAGGCGGAGGATGTGGTCATAACGGTAGTGGTGAATCAGGTGGAAATGGTGGTGGTCTCATAGGTCAAAAAGGTTCAAATAACTACGGTGGTGGCGGTGGTACACAAACTGCTGGTGGTGCTGGTGGTGATGCTGGCAGCGGTAGAATTGGTGATCCTGGCACACTTGGTAAAGGTGGTAGAGGATGGGCTGGTTCAACTGCTGGAGGTGGTGGAGCTGGTCATTATGGTGGCGGAGGTGGAAGCTACGAAGCTGGTGGTGGTGGAAGCAGTTTCACCGAAACGACTGCAACAAACGTTGTGCACACTCAAGGTGTTCGCTCAAATGCCGGTGAATTGAAAATCACATATTAAACAATTTAAGTTTGTATTTGTAGAGGAGTTATCATGAAAATCGGAAATTGGTTAGTATTAATGTTGTTTGGAATCTTGCTTGTAGGTTGTAGTTCAGAAACCAAGAGTCTTAAAGTTTCACCGTCCAAAATTGATTTTCAAAATGTCAATATCGGCGATTACATTGAGATTGAGGTTGAAATAACTAATAAATTCGGTAAGGACGTTTTCATCTCGGATATTAGTATCATCGGAAATAGTGATTTCCAAATCATGACTGGATCTGCAACTCCAATTAATTTGATTAAAAACGCAATCCATAAATTAACATTAAGATTCACACCAACGACTAATGTTCCCGCAGTTGCAATGCTAAATATTATTCATGATGCTTCTACAAAGCCGAAAACAGTTGATATACAAGGTATGGGAGTGAAAGTTGCCAGAATTGAAATACCGGTAACAAATTTCGATTTCGGTCCAATTCTGCATCAGACAACTACTTACAAGGATTTTGACATAACAAATCTTGGAACAAGTGATTTAATAATTTCATCTTTTTATTTCACAGGTTCAGGAGCAGCATTATACACTATAACAGCAGGCGGAAATACACCTGTGAATATCTTCCCAGGGACAACACACACTTTCACAGTACAATTTGCACCTTTGACAGCAGCATTGTATCCAGCAACACTCGAAATTTCGCACAATGCGATTAATGAAGCATCACCGTCAACAATTACAATTGAAGGTGAAGGAGTGTTTACATCACCTGAATTTACGCTAAATAATACTTCACCATGGGATTTTGGTTTGATTGCTACAACATTTCCAAGTACTCAACAGCTTACAATAGAATCTAACGGCACTGATGATTTGACAATTTCTTCAGTTACACTTCTAACAGGCACAGCTTTCTCAGTTAGTAAAATAGAGGATGGTAACGGGAATGCATTAACATTACCCGAATTAGTTCCAATTGGTAATACTATTTACGTATTCATCGAATTCGCACCTACAACCAATACAACGTTCAATGATACTCTCACAATTACACATGATGCAACAAATCATGCTACACCTCTAGATATTTCTCTAACAGGTGAAGGTAGAGATGAAATTGTAAAAACATTTGATTCTGTTACGAAAACCAAGGAAAACTGGACTATACCTGCAGGTGTTACAATGCTTAGAATTGAAACCTGGGGTGCAGAAGGTGGTGGAACCGGTTGGGGAACTCCAGGAAAAGGTGCAAGAATGCGAGGTGATTTCGCGGTTCAGCCAGGTGACGTTCTGCAGATAGCAGTCGGTGAACAAGGTGAAACTGGTGGTAAAGGTGGTGGCGGTGGAGGTGGAACTTTCGTCGTTAGTAACAGTCAACCGATGATTATAGCAGGTGCCGGTGGTGGATGCCATTACTATGATAATGGTCTTGATGCAAAAGATGGAGTAATTACACAAACTTGTACGCCTCATCCTTCAACTGGCACTGGGGATACAAGCGGAAGCGGTGGGGGATGGAACGGTGATGGTGCAAACGGTGATTATAGTGCTCAAGGAGGAAAAGGTTGGGCAAATGGTTTGGCTGGTGGACTTAAACATACACATAGTGCCAGTCACTGGAGCAATGGAGACGGCGGCTACGGCGGCGGCGGAGGCGGCTGCTGGGCTGCTGGCAGTGCTGGTGGATATAACGGTGGTGTTAGCGCAACAAGTGGTGGCAATCAAACCCCCGGAGGAACCGGCGGTGGATCAATCAACAACGGTTCCAATCAATCAAACACTGCTGGTGTTCAGGTCGGCAATGGCAAGGTTATAATCACTTATTAAATCCTGAAAATATCCCATGCTAATGATCGGATGAATTGCATTGTTTTTTACGACTCGAAAGAAACTGAGTGTTACACAGTACACGGTTTTTTTGGATTTAATGTAAACATTTTATGTGATATAACACTTAGGTAATGTAGAATAAATATTTGGAGTG
>CAYZQB010000092.1:8633-11880 GCA_964480395.1 uncultured Planctomycetia bacterium | reverse complement strand
CGCTGTTTTCGAGTTAAACCTGCTGCCTGTGCCACCCGCAACAAGCACCAACCCCGCTGAGTATTCTTGATGCTCTTCATTATTCGAATCGGGGTTCATATATTACTCCACGGGTATCAAAACCAGATTATCGAATGAAACCGACACAAGATATTGTTTAATGCTGGTTTTGTAAAGATATAAATCACTAGTCATTAATGAGTTAGGTGATTCGGATGAAATCTGTGTCGTTTTCCAATTCAGCAGCTCGTTAATGCGTTTGCCTGTTTGGGAATCGAATCGGATAACTCCTTTTCTTGTTGGGATATAAAGAAATTTGCTGCCGAGTACCCCGCGACCGATGGTTTCTTCTTCTTTGCCGAAGATATGAAATGGAACGGTTTTATACGAAAAAAGCTCATAATTCTGTGCGGATTCGGAATTCGGATCGAAATCAAGTTTGAGATTCAAGCCATAACACCTTTTTTTGCCCTGAATATGCAGAATATCGTTGGAAACTCCGAGAATGTATAAATAATCGTCAACTGGTTCCGAGCCGATCGGGAATTCTCGCACAAGTTCACCGGTTTGAGCCTTGATAACGTACATTTTCCGTGAATCCATCGGTGTTATGTAAATAAATCCTTTATGCACAAATACAGGATTATATTTCCAATGGGTTCCTTGAAGCGGTTGATAATTGTAACCCCAACCCCATGACCTTTGGGAATCAGGTGTAGCAACATTTTTTGGTCGCATATACCTGTTTAAGTACTTGATATTTCCTGTAGAAGTGTCCAAACATGCAAAAATACCGGCATTTGTCAAAACATAGAGAAAACCAGAATAATACTTTAGTGCGAAAGGTGGCATAGACTTGTTTTCATTGTAACTGCTCCAATTTCCTTCTGTTACAATTTTAGTCTTCCAGAGCAGTCGTCCACCGGTTTCGCTATTTGGTGTTGCATCGAAACTCATGACGTAATATTTTGCTTCTTTATCCTCGGGATAAATTCCTGCTGCAAATATTTTGTTTTCGTTTAGCACAAATGAGTTGTCAATACCGACTTCAGTCAGAAATTGAATCGGGATATTATTGAATCTCTCAAGATCGAGATCTTCCGCTTGTCCAGGTACCCACCAGACAACTTTGTTGTTATCTTCAAGGTCAATGCAAGTAAGTACTTTTCCACGAGCATTTCGATAAGACGGATAATAGTAGTAACTGCTGGATTTTTCTTCACCTTTGTCGAAAACACCGTAAGCATATCTGCCTGAAACGACAATGCAGTTTTTGTTGATATCTTTGGTGGAATATTTATTGTGCGGAAAGTAAATTGATTCGGGATATTTGATTTTAGACGTGGTTTTCGTTATTTCTTTCTCCTTAAACTCAATCTGCTGAATAGAATCATCATTGGCAATCACAATTCTGTTTTCGCTGAAGGTGGGTATCATCATGTTCATCAGTTCATTCTGATTGTTGCTACCTCCCCAACCACGAATAATTATTCTTCTTGAATAATTTGATTGCGAATCTGTGCTAGTATTGTTCGGCGTAGAGATTGTAACCGAACTGCCTGTGAATTTCTCGAAATCGAATTGTATATCGGAATCTTTGATGTCGCTTCCCCATCTGAGAATTAGATCAGCATTTTTCAGGTTATTGAGTGTAAGATTTTTCAGTTTTTCGATGGTTAAAAGCTGCGTAACATCATTATAAACCTGGTTTTTGATTATGATTGACTGACCTTTGTATTTTGATGCAGCTGTACTCTTAAAACTCTCGAATTTGTATATATCACCAGAGCCTACGTAGCTAGATGCAAGATATAAAATAGCAAGTGAGTTTTCGCTGAATTCATCGTTCCAATAATCATAAAGTTTTTCGAGATAGTAAACACAAAGTGCAAAATCACCTGATTCAAAGGCAAGTTTGCCAGCATAAAACAAGTATTCGAAACCTTTCTCAGCGAGGAAATAATTCTCTGCAATCTGCTGAATTGCATCTTTATCATGCGTACTAATCGCTTCATTGAATAGGATATCAGCTTTACTTGAAATAAGTCGCTGATAACGCATTCTAATTTCAACTGGCAATTCTGCGATTTGTCCGAGAATAAAGCCTTTGACTGTCAAATATCTGCTGAAAAGTGCTTTTTTATCGTAAATGTCTGTATATAAATCCGCTTGATAAAAGACATGCCGATTGTTATCTTCAACAACGCTGTCGTCGTTTTGTTCTTCAATGTCAATGTTATCAAGCTTATTCAACAGATTTATGTAGACTGTTAGTGCAGCGTCAAAACTTTCTTCAAGCTCAAGTGCAAGTGCCTGCTCAATTTTGTTTGCAAAAAGACTTTCTTCGGTTATGTAAACATCGCTGTTAAAAACATCTTCACTGTTTGAGATTGAGCAGATAATAAGCAGTAAAACTGCACAGGTAAACCTGCTTTTGCACACAGCATTGACAGTAGGACGCAAGAGTTTTTGACCTAGTAAAGATTTTGTAAAGTAAAGCAGAAAGTCTGTTAACATAATAATTCGACGCATTATCATCTCTCCATCATATATTCGACAAGTTATTATACAGTATTAAACGCATTTAACAAACTGTGACTGTTACTTTTCCGGTTTTTAATAATTGAGAAATGTTTTACAGTGCTGAAACTGTAATGGGTAAACTTTTTCCTTTTTTTTACAACACAGGCGATAGGACATATAGTTATTTGACTTAATGCCTACGTTGTAAACATAAACCAGCTAGGCAGGTTCGATTTTTTTTATCTGGTCTTGCAGTGAATTCAAGACATCTTCCTGATTTTCGCCTTCCTTGAGCATTTGTAAGAACAAACCACGTGAGTTTTCATCAGTAAAGATGCTGTCGGTAAACAATCTATAGAATGCGGTTGAATTTAAGTATTTTTCGGGTTCAGGCGGGACAGCATAGTATAAATCTTCGTATTGTTCGCGCGTAAGCGTCAATGAATTCTCATTGCCAACAAGTTGATAACTATTGGGGTCAATTTTTCTCAGTTTGATCATCATTCGCTCCTTTGATGCTTTTATAAATTATAAACAAATTTTACCTTTTTTAAGCGAAAAAGACAATATTGAATCTGCATAACATTAATTATTAAGAAGTTTTAGAGAATGTTTACAAACAACCTTTGTGAAAGAAGTGTTTTCAAAATTGACTTAAACGAGTATAATCGCAGTAAAAAAAGAATAGCTCAATCCTTGTTCGTATTTTTTGTTACCTAGTGAA
>CAYZQB010000092.1:0-8533 GCA_964480395.1 uncultured Planctomycetia bacterium | reverse complement strand
GATGTTGTAAAGTAAAGTAGAAAGTCTGCACAGGTAAACCTGCTTTTACTCTCGGTATTGACAGTAGGACGCAAGAGTTATTTGACCTGGTGAAGATGTTGTAAAGTAAAGTAGAAAGTCTGCACAGGTAAACCTGCTTTTACTCTCGGCATTGACAGTAGGACGCAAGAGTTATTTGACCTAGTGAAGATGTTGTAAAGTAAAGCAGAAAGTCTGCATGGAGGAATACATTGGCTGATATGTCATTTTTCAATCGCAATCATCACTTGAAATTACATGAAAATAAAGGTGGAATTCTGACGAGTTTGCTTATTCTGCTTTTCTTCGTAGCAGCGGTCGGTTTGCCGTTTATCCTGTTTGTTTTTACTGGAAATGATGCAGAAACTACCTCGAACTACAACAGAATTGATGAAAAAACTAAGCCAAGTAAACTCAGCAAGCTCGAATCCGAAGCTGCCAAGAAGAAAGATAAACCCATCATTGAAGATACGGTTGATACCGCAGTCAACGAAAACCTGAAACTGGCTGGACTTTGGAAAAAGCACTATCAATTAATCGAAAAGACTGCAAATGACCTTGAAAACTCGAAAATAGCTATCGATGATGACACGAAATACACTGAAATATTCAGCCAGTATAAAAAAAATCAGATGCTCAAAAATATTTATACTGACGAAAAACTTGGTAAATACATTGAACAGAATCTCAGGGATAATCTGGAAAAATTTGTCAAAATTCTTGGCGATTATCTTTCGGATTATAAGAAGATTTACGTTCTGAAAAAAGTCGAAGGTTTTGTTGCCAGACTTGCTTACAACGATGCCCTTGAATACTTGAAGGACGTGATGGAAGCTAAGTGGCACTACGATATGCCAACGATTTTCATTGAGAATAAATATAGCGGAGTTGCTGGAATAAGCCGAAAAGACCGTGAACTTGAGAAATATTGGTTTGAGAACGAGAAAATAATCAACGCTGAGAAGGAATTCAAAGCTGGTCAGGTTTATTCTGATTTTCTACAGTTCAAGTCGAATACAAACGTTAATGATTCAACTATTATTGACTATGAAGAAGCTTTCAGCATTCTCGAAAAACTCGACAGATTAAACACTGATTTTAGCGAGAAATATGAAGATACTCCTGAAGTGAAACCAGTTGCAGACGAGATAAAATCGTGCATTAAGGACATGACAACGATAATTATTAGCAGCATCGATAACTGGCTGAACGAGCTGAATGACAGTAATATCGATCCGAAATTAAAAAAAGCGGTTTTGCTGGCATTTATCTCTGAATTGAAAACAAAATTTAATATCGTGGAAAAATACGAAACTGAAAAAGCACTAAAACTTTGGAACTCTTTAATTTCCACCCTTCAGGCAACTGATGAACCGAAAAAAACGCTAATCCTGGAATATGAAGAACTTGACAAGATGTTGACAATTCTGAGTGCTGAAATGGCAGTATTCGTGGATAAATCTGTCGTCTTAGACCACGATGATATAACGATTTTGGAATCACGTTTAACCAAGATTATTGATAAATCACTCATGGCATGCTGGATAACAGAGAATTATATACCGGAAAAATCTGGTGAAATCAGCAATTTAATGGAAATGTTTGAAAGCAAAATATTCAAGATGCTTTACGACTGTATGAATTCGCAAAAATTCAGCGACAGTAAATTCCATAAAGAATGGGCAGCATGGAATATTATTTTTTCATTAATCTGGAAACCTGGTGAAAGCAGGTTCGGCACAAATATCGATAAAATGATGAAAAGTAAAAATCTTGAGTTTTCTGACGGTGACTATGCGAATGCATGCATTATTTTGGAGTCCATATCGGTAAATTTATCATCAGCAAACGTTGGGACAGAGAATGAAGGGTTTTATAAATCAAGTATTTACAATGCTGTCGGACATATTGCGCTGATAACTTATGACCTTTTCAAACTTATCAAAGACAAAATAAACGGTTCATACGGTAATCTTTCGCATGATATAACCTTCACAATGGAAAAACTGACAAAAATTCTGCGATTCAACATTGTTCAAACCGTAAAATTGCGAACAACAGTAGAAGGTTTAATATTAAAGAAACTTTTTAAGCATTCAATCGCAAAGCTTGACGATGTATACGATTTCTTGAGCGAAAATTCCACATTAAACAAGGCAGAGGTATACAAATTCGGAAGTGAACGAAAATTGATGAAAAGATTCGAACAAACCCTTAAAACCGATTAATTGACTGGATTAACTTTGTTGCTAACTGTCTCTGCTTCGATTATATTGAACTAAAAGACTTTATTTAGAGAATGCTGTGAGTAAAAAGCTCTTCGATTTTGACGATAAACATGACGATAAACGCGAGAAAAAGCTCGATAAAAAAAGTAAAATCAAGCGAAATTCTGATAATGATCCTGCAAAATGGTTCACGGGTGAGTTCAAAATCGCTCGAATGGCACTGCCGATACCTGTTCATTCCTACTACGATTATGTTATTCCACGCCCAATCGAGGATATTGTGAAAGTCGGCATGCGACTTCGAGTGCCGTTCCGGTCGCGTAATCTCGTTGGGGTGTGTGTGGAAATAGTCAATGAAAAACTCAAGGATGGTTCACGTCAACTCAAAGAAGTCATTGAAGTTATTGACAAAGAGCCGATTATAACACAGGAAATCCTTCACCTATGCGGCTGGATATCCGATTATTACTGCTCACCAATCGGCGAGACCGTTAATGCTGCAGTTCCTGGTGGTGTCCGAAAAAAACATCAATCTGCTCAGAAAATCATCATTCGAACCAATATTCCTGAGGGTGAGGAACAGAAAACCATCGAAACACTTGAAAACAACGGTAGAACAAAGAAGCAAGCGAAAATTCTCAAGATGCTCTATAATTTCCAGAGAGATTTCACATCCAATGATTTGATTCAAAAACTCGGTATCTCAATGTCACCGATTCAAACATTGCACAGAAACGGACTGATTCGCTATGACAAAATCGACATCGATACTCTTTACAAAACCAATTACAAAGACAGCTTGAAAAAGAACATCATTTTGACTGAGCAGCAGAAAAAAGCAATCAATTCCATCAGCAAAAGATTGAAAAAGGACAAATTCTCAGCGTTTCTGCTTCAGGGAATAACTGACTCGGGCAAGACAGAGGTTTACATTCATGCCATTGACGAGGTTTTAAAAAATGATTGTAGCTCAATCTTTCTGGTACCGGAAATCGCACTAACTCCTCAGACAATTGCTCGTGTTCGTGATAGATTCGGCGAAAATGTCGCTGTCTGGCATTCGGCAATGGGAGCAAAAGAGCGTCGTTCTCAGTGGAAGTCGATTTTATCGGGTAAATCGAAAGTTGTGATTGGTGTTAGATCTGCTGTTTTCGCACCCGTAAAAAACCTAAAACTGATTATCGTGGATGAGGAGCATGAAACAACGTACAAACAGCAGAATAATCCGCGATATAATGCCAGGGATGTTGCAGTTCAGCGTGCTTTCATGAACGGTGCCTGTGTCGTTTTAGGGTCTGCAACACCAAGCATAGAATCGCGCGCCAATGCTGAAAACAATAAATATCGGTTACTCAGACTTGACAATCGTGTCGGTGATGGGAAATTGCCCAAACTCGTACTTGTTGACATGCGTATCGAGTGCATTAAACAGATGCGATATGCGATTTTGTCGGAATATCTTGAGAATAAGCTTTACCAATGTGTTTCTGCTGGTGAGCAGGCACTATTGTTCATTAATCGACGTGGTGCGCACACGTATTTGCATTGCAAAGAATGCGGATACGTCTTTGAATGTCCAAGTTGCAACGTTGCGATGACTTTTCATACGAATATTAATAAACTTGTTTGTCATTACTGCTATCATGCTGAAATTCTGTCTGAAATCTGTCCTCAATGCGGGAAAAGCTCGATAGTCCGAGGGGGAATCGGAATTCAGGAGGTCGAAGCGGAAATTATTCGTAAATTCCCTGAATATCGTGTTGCCCGCATGGATTCCGATACGATGACGAATCGAGACGCTTACGAACAAACATTAGGCACGTTTCGTGAAGGTAAAATCGACGTGCTAATCGGTACACAAATGATCGCCAAAGGATTAGACTTCCCTAACATCACACTTGTTGGAGTCATCAGCGCAGACCAGATGATGTCTTTACCGGATTTCCGTGCATCAGAGCGTACATTCCAGATTATTTCACAGGTTGCCGGTCGTGCAGGTCGTGGGAAAAAAGAAGGGCTTGTAATAATCCAAACATTCAAACCAAATGAAACAACATTTCAACTTGCGATGCAGCATAGGTTCGACACGTTTTTTCGCAAGGAAATCAACGACAGACGCGACAATCTCTATCCGCCCTACTGCCGAATCCTCCTGCTCACGTCAGAAAGCAAAAATGAAGCTCAGGGCTTTGAATTTATGACTGATTTGAGAGAGAAAATCGAAGGTTTCAACATTTCAAGCCAGAATTATCTGCTTGGTCCGACACCTTCACTTCTAGCCAGAATCCGCGATAAATTCAGGCATCAGATTCTAATCAAATCGCCTGATTCTAAAAACGTCCGAACTCTAACAAAGAAACTTAAGGAAATTAAAGTACCTCGAAACATCAAATTAATCATTGATGTTGATCCTTACAATTTCCTCTAAAATGCTTGCTTCCAATCTTTATTCAGATAATAGCGTTAAATTAAAACACGAATAAAACGTAATAATTTTATTTTGCACTCAAATGTTTTACAATAAATATAAGGGATTGTTCAAGACACAAAGGATGCACAATGACAAAATGAAAGGCATCAATGATGCGCAAATCCGGGCTAACATTAATAGAGATTATGGTCGTCGTTGCGTTAATGAGCATTGTAATCGGCGGTGGTTTAGCACTTTTCAATCGTGCAGGAAAGGTTAACCAAACCACTGCATTGACATACGAGATTAAAAGCATTCTCACCCGCGCGAGAAACACAGCACTTTCGCGAAATCAGAGAGTTGAAGTCGCATTTGATTTAATTAACAACCAGGTTCTAAGCTATTTGCGTAGACCGATTGCATATTTGCATTTTGAGGATAGAGCATCATCTGGGGGTGTTGACGATTTCAACGTAACATCTTTCAATATCGCGGGTCCTGGGTCAGTATTAAAGGCAACTGCAGTAAATAACGTCAGAGTATTCCCATACGAAGGAAAAGATGGGAACTGCCTTGTTTTTAACGCACCAACAGGCGGCAAAAGCGACCCACGCCTCGGTTATCTGAAGATTCCATATAATCAGGTTTTCGATTGTTCACGTGGGATTTCAGTGTCATGTGATTTCAAAATAGAAGAATACCCTCAAAATCCAATGATTCTTGTTGCAAAAGGCGGTTCGCTTTTTCTGGCAATTTCAAATGAAGGTACATTATTTGCAGAAGGTTCGTTTCTCGGTCAACTAATTCACAAAAATAAAGTTGTTATTGGTTTTCCCGATTCTCAACAATCTGATATCAGAATTTATACACGCCAACGCTTAACTTTGCACAAATGGCATCACGTTGAAATGACTTTTAGCAACCTGGGTTTACGAATTGCTCTTGACGGTGTTATTCTTGAGCCATTCATGGAAGAAGAGTTTGAAAAACTTGAAACAGAAGAAAAACCCAGTGCTGAAGTACAAACTGAAAAAGCTATCAACCTCGACTCTTTTTACCTGCCGGTTTATCCGATGGATTTCTCAGTTGGTGGCTCATCAGACGGTAGTGAATATTTCTTCGGATTAATAGATAATTTGCAGATTGCTGAGATTCAGGCAAGTGAAACCATTCAGCTTACGCCTGATATTCGAATGTATGGCGAATTCGGAGAATATAATGTCGATGATGACTTGTACAATCCGGGAGGTGTTTCGGAATCCTACAGCTTCGGTAAAATATGGGTTCACTACGGACCTGATGGTTTTCTCGATCCTACATATCATCGCAATAGCGTAATGATTTTAATTCGCAGCGTAAAAAACCAGCAGACAAAGAGAATTACAATCTCAACAGCAGGAATCGTAAATTGAGCATTCAGGTTACATTTGTTTACACAACCCAAAATTAGAATAGTTTAAAGAAACATGCAGCACCGAGGATAATCGCTATAAGTACAATTGCACCAACAATATAAAACATCATGCTTGTTTTCTTTGATTTAGGTTCAGAATCGATGTCAAGTTTTTCTTCGTCAGTTTCAAATTGAAAAACTGCCCTTTTTACCTGCGATTTCACTTCGTCAAGGTCTTTGTCGCCAATGTTCTGTTCAATTTGACCAGAATCCTTAGCTTTGAGTTGAATTTTTGCAACTCCTTCAGAATCAACAGATCTCACCAATTTATCCGTCACAGTTCCAATTTTAAAATTGGAAACACCATCAATCTTCTGAGTCGCTTTTTTGAACTTGATTTTCTCCAGTCTGTTACTCAAATCTCGCATACGCTTGAAAAATTGCTCGGTATTCTCCGGCTCAGCAACAACAATATTATCAATTTTGTTAGTGATTTTGGCGCAAGCTTCTTTCGTTATAAATTTTTTTGCAATAAGGACTTTGGCAAGGTCTTTATGCTGTGCAAATCTAAGGTCACGATTCGCTGCTTCCCAACATATCTGCAAATCACCTAGCGAAACTATGTCTTCTTTCAATAACATTTCAAAAATTTGCATATTTCGATTTTTCATAACATCTTTCAAATCGTCGATTATTTTACAGCATTATATCTTTAATCATAATTGCAGGCAAAAAATAATCTTTTATTATTGGTTTTTACTATATATTAGAATGAACATTATGGAGGAAACATGTTGAGTTCAAAACAGATGAAAATATTGCTGATTATCGTTTTATGTGCAGTTTTTGTGCATGCAGAATCAATTGAATACGCTCCTACAACAATCCCTGTGCCTGATATTTTTCCTGCAAGAGCTGATATTTATTTACTTGATTTTGAAATTGCGGAAACTGATTCAGAGCGGTATTTCAAAACCGAAATTCAGCTTGTATTCTGGGTTGGGCTGGATAAAGACGGAAAAATCATCAAGCTTGGTGAAAATAGAGACGATGAAGTAAAAGCTTTCAGAAAATTGGAAAAGGACATCAGCGGAAAAGCTGAGTTAGCGATGATGTCAGAGCAAAAACCTTTTCAATCTGTAAATTTTATCGCATCTGAAAAAAATGATGGTAAAGCAACTGTTGAATTCCCTAAATTCAGCAAGAATACAAGAATTTTGCCTGGGTATTACAAAATCGATATAAAAATTTCACTTGACGACCTCGGTGAAATGAAAAACGAGATATGGAATGAGAATTTTGAATTTGCCGACCCTGAAGGCAAAATTGTTATTAGAAAGCGTTATTCAACGACTGATATCCCGGTAATACAGTATGAAGGCATTTTCTTTATTGGTGAAATCGTTAAAGGTAAGTATCAGGTTGTGAATATAATGGAAATGGAGTTTATTCAAAAAACTGTTCTGCTTATCAAAGATAAGGATAATATTATTAAGGAAAAGGAGAAATTCGAAAAGGAACTCAAGGATAAGAAGGAAACTGAAAACACATTAACACTTGAGAGAATGAAAAAGTATATGGAAAGACTGCTGTTGGAAATTGAATTTTACGAGAAAACGCAGAACAAATTGATAGCAAAATATAATGCGGGTATCAAAAAAGTGAAGTCAATCCAGGAATACATGACAAAATACACCAACGTATGCAAAGAACGGTTTAACGATTTATCGAGTGATATTCGCACGCTTTATACCGAAATTTACTGGTCGTTGAAATTTTGTACGCCTGATTGGACTGCTGACGAAAAATATCTCGCAAAAATCGGCAAAAAAGCAGAGGAAATTGCAGAATTTTATAATATCGGGAAACTCATCAAAGGCGGATATAAAGGCACATGCAAGAAGGGGGATTGGAACCGTGAAATATGGACTGCAAGGTTTCAGGGCAAATGGTCGAATACAATTAAAGCAATAAAAGAAAAGTTCAGACAGATTTTCGGTACCGCAATGTTTGATGGGAAACCCAACGATGAAGGTTATTGGGGAATTGACAGTAAAGGCAAACGTTCATTTTACATCCCGCTTTATCTTACAACTTATGAAGCAATGGTTGATTTCATCAATACTGAAAAGTTCGAGATGTTCATCAAGTCAGCATCGAATAAGCTTGCATTGCTTCACGCGAAAAATCCCGAAGAAGTCGATTACCCATATTTAGATGCAGAAACCAAAAAACCCTCGCCTGATCCAAAAGATTGGGATAAACTTTACAAAGAAACGATGTCGATTCGCACGAAACTCTACAACGTTTACAAGGATAAATACAAGCCTGAATAACAACAAACCTTAAACGCACGCAGACTTTCTGCGAATCCCTTAATGGTTTGGATAATAAATTTAATGTTCAAAGGATTATAATCCAAATAAAAACTAGTGCTTAGTGACATAATATTTAAGAAGTTGTAATTCCCGTGAAAACGGGAAT
>CAYZQB010000091.1:0-11911 GCA_964480395.1 uncultured Planctomycetia bacterium | reverse complement strand
GGTGTTAACATAGACCATAGGTTTCAATTTAGCGATAGTTAGCGTTTTGCAGGCGCTGTTTAGCACGAATCGCTATACATTTGGGTTCATCTGCATAGAAATCGATTTAGCATCAAATTATGGACGAACTGCAATCATACAACTGCTTGTGTAGTGCTATTCACCAGAAATACATCACCTTGCTCCCATGACAGGAACAACGCTCAGAATGACTTGCATGAGGGCTGTACTACCGGATTCAACATTCTGATTGTGGTTAAAAGAATTCGCGAATGAGGTCTGCACGAGATTTTTCGATATTTCGAATCATAGTTGTTTCGGTTTTTGACGGCTCAGCATTTTTATTAAGTAAAAAACTTAAATGACCGGGGAAAATTTGGAATAAAAGCTTCAAAAGCAGAGTCGGATCGATTTTTCTGTCGAGAAATTTCAAAATTAATGCAGTTCTCACGTCCGAAATCATTCTGACACATTCCTGAAAAGAGATCATTCGTGCGGATTGCAGCATGCTCAAAGCTCTGAAACCTTTATCCTCGTATAAATCCTTGTTATCAACGTACGCAATGCCCTGCATCTTCTTCTCGTAATCGATAACACGCGTGCTGAATGTTGACATCTGCTCGATAATCTTGTACTCAGTAATTCCAAGAGTATTAGCATTTGTCATACAATAAAAACCCTCAACCCCTGTTTTAGTGAGATGTCCATCGCGTACAAAGCTGAAATTCAGTTCATCAGCTCCTTTTCCGATGTGCTGAGTTTGACGCTCAATCTCAAGTACTGGTACATGAAAATAATGCGAGAAATGTGCTCCAAGACCTGTTTCGTTTAGTCGGGCGGTAAGAAAACCAAGTTTAGTGTCAAAAGCGAAATCAAGATCCTCGGAAATACAAGTTACAATCTCGAATGCTTTGTTGTAGGCATCCTGAAGTGTATCCTCGCTCATTAATACCTGGATTGTGAGATGATTCTCATCGTTAATATATATGGATATCGTTTCATCTGCAGACAATGCAACCGTTTTACCGATTAAATTTCCTTCTGCAAAATGCTCAGGAATAAGTCTTCGCTCAACAAGGATTAATCGGTGTATTTTGCTAAGCTCTTCCAGATTGAATATGTTCAAATTGAAGCTTGTAAGCGTATTTTTAATAGCTTTGATAATTAATTCTCGAATCTCAAGTCTGTTGTTGTCGGTTGATTTACCGGGAAAGCTGAAACCGATAATATTACGGACAAGCTTCACTTTTGAGAAAAAAAGTGATCTCAATGGGTTGCCAGTTTTGATCCAATCTGGTAGCTTTTTCGGCAGTAAATCGATATTCATGTATTTTTCCGTAATTTCTCTTTTGTTACATGCTGTCAGAACTGTGATTGTATCATTAAAATTAAAACATCAAACTGAGAAAACAAGCTTTTCAAGGATTGATGCATCCAATAAAAAAGGTATAATAAACTTACACATTCAAAATTATTATGACGAACAAAGTAAAAAATCGAGTTAATCCAAAGGAGCAATGATGAAACTGGCAATTTCAAGTGATCACAGAGGAATAAAACTCGTCAAAAGCATAATTATGATGCTGAATGAATTAAGCGACTTTTCTTTGCCTGATCAACACATTGAAATTTTGGATTATTCTCCGAAAAAAGATACAAGCGTTGATTATCCCGATTATGCAGCAAAAGTTGCAAAGACTGTTTCAGCAAATCATGCGGATAAGGGCATTTTGGTTTGTGGCAGCGGTATTGGCATGAGTATTTGTGCAAATAAGTTCAAGAATGTAAGGGCAGCATTGGTTTATAACGAAAAGACAGCTAAAATGTGCAGAAAACATAATGATGCTAATATTCTCTGCCTAGGTGCTGATATGACAGAAAAACAACTTGCATTAAAATTGGTTCAGATTTTTCTTGAAACAAAGTTCGAAGGTGACAGGCATAAAAGACGTATCGATAAAATAAACAAATTTGACTGCACTTAATTTGCATTTCGCAATTCCATGCATTAGATTATAAATGAGACATGAAAAAGAGAATATTCTATCGAGTATTCTTGGGTTCGAGAAATACGAAAATGTGAGTTTAAACATAGTCGTTTCAACGACGTAGAACTGTTGGAGGACAAAATGAAGATATTTTCAATTCTGTTGACTCTGTTTATTGCATCTTTAATGTTTAGTTGTGCACCGCCATTCATCGAATTAGCAGATAACGGGGGTTTTTCAGATGAGGCAATCGCAAAAGGAGACACTGATTTTTCAAAAGCATATCTGGCGATGAAATCCGTTTTAACAGACGAATTTGGGCAAACCTTTGTTACAGAAAACAAATATCCGGGTCGTCAGCATCGCAAATTTGTGATTTATTCAAGACAGAATGTCGAATTCGGAATAAAATCACGCACGAAAGTTGTTGGTTTTGTCGGCAGAGATGAATTTGGGCAGGTTACTCCTGTTTATTATTGCTGGTACCAACTTGAAAAGGACCTTTACGAGGATTACACGACGCCAGATCCATCCGGAAAGCTTATGGGCTCTGACATGCCTTCGAAAAGGTTCATGGATGTCGCCAGAAACGAACGCATGGAAGCGATGCTTCACAACGAAACAATGGAAAAACTCAATCAGGGTAAAAATATGTTTATCGGGAATTCGGGAACATATCCTGCAGCAAACATAATAGCCAGAAATATGGAACAAACGAAACCAGCAGAAAAACCTGCAGATAAAAACAAAGGAATGACAGCAGAAGATTAATTATTATTCAAAGTTTGATACAATATGGGAGCATTATCGCTCCCTTTTTTTTAGTGAGTATTTATTATGAAAATTTTTACAATTTTTTTGCTTATGCTGACTTTTTGGGTGATTTCATGTTCTGGAACTGATGTGATTGACGATATCGATGATAATGACGGGAAAAAGATTGAGCCGAACGTTGATAATAATGACGATGCAGTCACAAAGGATAACAAGAATAATGTTGATACTAGCAATGATGTTAAAACAGAGAATACTGAAAAGAAAACAGAAACCATGTCTGAGAATTTGGAAGATGAAAAGCAAATACAAACAAAGAAAACTGATGAATTCGAACCAAAATATGAATATAAGGTACTTGTAAGTGAAAATTCTCGACAGATGCGGATTCAGACTACTCATTCATACATTGAGATTAATTTCAACGCTGAAAACTCAATCCTCGACTACTTTTCTCTAGAACTTGCTGAAATTGGTAAAAAGCACATCACCAAGATATGCGTTGATTATATAGAGTTTTATTTCGACAGAATTACTAAATGGCTTGAGCAAGGTGAATCAAAACCTGCGCATGAAGGCATTTGTCTGGTTTTACACGAGTTGATTGATAATGCTGATGTCCAAACTCCGAAAATTCCTGAAAACATGAATGCATTTCCTGTGTTAATGTTGAATCTGCATCAATTCAGCACAAACGAACTTATTCAAGGTCTTTGGCTAAACTTGCTGCCGATTGAAAGTAAAATCATCAGAACAGGACTGGCTCTTGTAAATCCTTCAATCAAGAAGATAGACATCGTAGAATACTACAAATTTATGCCTGTCATGCGCATGAGTGTGAAATTTAACGATTTTTTCATAAGCTCAAGTCCGTTTGATAGTGAATTTTACGTTCTTCAGCGTGCAGATCTTGTTTCTTACATGCTTGAGAATTCTGAATCTATCAAGGATTTTTTGGCAACAGCATTCGACGATGAAGCATTTAAACGGATTTATGCGGCATGGCGAAAGAATCGCAAGCAATTTTTCGAAAATGACAAGCTTCCAGACCATTTTGAAGCACTTTACAAATTTGCAAAAGGGAACTGTATTAATGGACTTAAAATGTTGCACAAAATCGACGAAAAGTCCATAAAAACTGAGGAAGGAGAATTTCTTAAACTTGTAGAATTAATGTTTTTCACTAATAAATATCAGTACATTCGCCAATATCTCAACGAGCAGGTTTTAACTGTTGATTTTCTCATGAGAAGAATGCCCAAGGAAAATAAAGCCATTTTGTACAATCAGCTTAGAGTGCCGATTTCTGTCCTAATCACATCAATATTTCAAAATGATATCGATTTCAACAAAGATTTAGCGGTGTTTCTAGACAAACACGGATATGTAATACTCAGTAAATTCCTGCTTTATTCCGAGAATATAATTAGCGACATCGATATACTCAGAGAAAACGGTATCAAAGAAGTGCAGAGTTTCTTAAAAACACTGCCACCATGCTACAAAACTGAGTTTACATGGTGGTATAATTACTTCAGAATGATTTCAGAACTAAAATTCGGTTTTATATCATCAGCAAAAGATTTTCTTGTGAAACTGTCGAAATTATCAGAATATAACTATCAAATTGACCAAGCAAGTTTCGCCTTTGAACTTTATTCAAAATAAATCTCTTTACCGATGGCAGAGAAATTAAAATTTTACTCAAAAGAACAATATTCAATAAACATAAAAATATAAGAGTTGTAAGAAATTGCTTGAATTTGGATAATGAAAAGTTATCGGAAATTATTCGGAGAATTTAATGAAAATAAACAAAATAGCACTATTTATTTCCTTTATGACTTTCGTTTTCATATCGAGTTGTGGTGTAGGATTCAATCTCCAACCATATTTCTATCCGACCTATGATTCATACGATTTCGGCAAAACCATATTAAGCGATAAAAAATTCGTTGACATAAACATCGAAAACCATGGACCGGCAAGTCTCACTGTAACGTATATTACGATAGAAGCTGAAACTGGCACTAGTGCAACAGATTTTGCAATCGATACGCTCTTTGATAATGATGGGGATATTATACCTGAACCATATACAAACCTTCTTATGAGGAGAAAATCGAAGCTTACTATCCGTGTGTGTTTCAGCTCTGACATCGAAGGTGACAAAACTGCAAATCTGAAAGTGATTCACGATGCTGAAAATAAAAGAAATCCTTATAAAATACTACTTACGGGTTGTGTACAAAGCATGATTACTCCAAGTCCTTTGGATTTCGGCAATATTGTATCAAATGTATTGCAAACAAAAGAATTGAGAATCGATAATTTTCATACAGAGAGTATTACAATAAACAAAATTGCAATCAGTTCAGGTAATGCATTTTTCACGATTATTTCAGCGAAGAAAAATGGTGTTATTCATATTAGTACAGGATATTTTGCAGTAATTCTTCTGCCCGATGAATTTGTTATCGTATCCATTGCAACAAGTGCACCGGGTATTGCCACTAGAAATGGCTCTATTGCTGTCTATCACGATATCAACGGGGTTCATTCACCTATTTATGGCAATCTTTTGGTTAAGACAGTTGAAAATAAACCGCCTGAAATTCTTGCGATATCCACAAGTAAGCCCACAATTAAAGCGGATGGGAATGACATAGTAAATCTTAGTGTCAAAGTTTTCGATCCAAATGGCTTATCGGATATAAATTCCGTGATAGCAGACATGACACCTGCTGGTGATACTCTTAGACTTATGTATGACAATGGTAAGGATGGTGATTCAATAAAAGATGATGGTGTTTATACGCTAAGATTCAATGCGATTATTCGGAACAAATTAATCGGCAGATTCAATATCAAGGTAACTGTTTTGGATTATAATAATGCAACCGCAACAGATTCTGTTGAGGTTTTATTCTACACTGGAAACATTCTTGAAGTTGGAGTTCAGCCTGGTGCATACACATACTATAATATTACAAGTGCAATAGCATCAGCAAGCCATGGTGATTATATTCTCGTACATAATGGAACATACCAAGGCAATGGAAACACTGATTTTAATTTTGCAGGTAAACAAATATTGTTCCGCTCGGAAAACGGTGCAGCAGCCACGATTCTTAACTGTCAATATTCAGGTGCTGGTGTTGTTTTCTTAGGAAGTGCTAAAGATACAACCATCATGCAAGGATTTAAAATTATTAATGCAAAAGACACATGGGGTGGCGGAATTCAAATTCAAGTAGATGCATCACCACAAATATTGGATTGTATAATCGAAAGCTGCACTGCAAATGATGGTGCTGGTATCCATTGCCATAATCGTTCTCAACCCATTTTGGAAAGATTGTTGATTAAAAATTGTACTACAACAGGTAATGGTGGCGGAATTTATATTTCTAGCGACAGTACGCCTAGTATTATCGACTGCACTATCATTGACAATACTGCTGGGAATGCAGGTGGTATATATTGCAATGACAGTTCTCCAGTGATAATCAATACAAAGATAATATCCAACACCTCAAACGGTGAAGCAGGTGGAATATTTGTTATTAATTGCCCGAATTTCACAATGCAGGATTCAATTATTGCAGCGAATTCAAGTAAATCTGATGGCGGTGCTGTTCATATTCAAAACAGCGACTTTAATATCGATAATTGCTCTTTTGAAAACAATATATCAGATGCTGATGGTGGTGGTTTTTCAATCGATTCATCCGATGGCATTTTGAGAAACTGCAAATTAGTTAATAATTCCTGTGATGATTCTGGTGGTGCAGTAAATATAATCGATTCAAATATTTCTTTTGAAAATTGTCTTGTTATCGAGAATTCAGCACAAGTAAAGGGTGGTGGATTTGCCATTTTCGATGATTCAAGAATTACCATTATCAACAATACTATTTCTAAAAACAGTTCAACAAATGGTGGCGGTATTTACGCTGATACACCTGCAAACAGAATATATATACAAAACTCAATCGTTTGGGCAAACATTGCTTCTTCAACTGGTAAGGATATTTACAATCATTCAGGAACAATGAAACTCGACAATGTTGATTATTCCACAAGTGTCGGGAGTATTTTTGGAACAGTTACTCCAAATAGCGGATGTATAAATTCAACGCCAATGTTTACTGATACTTCAACCAACACTCTTACAGGAACCGTTACATTTAGCAATAAATCAACTGTTGTAAACGGAAACAGTACAAGGTTTTTATCGGAAGTCTTAGCTGGAGATTTGATTTATCTCGATATCGATGGTGAAACATATGGGATGACAGTTGCTGAAGTAACTTCAAATTCGCAGCTTATTCTCATGGGAAATTATCGCGGTAATGGTGGCACAGATTCTGGCGTTGTAAAACATGTCGATTATCATCTCAAAAGTACATCACCTTGTATCAATAAAGGCAATAATTCGTATCTACCGTCTAATTTAACTTTGGATCTAGACAAAGACCTGAGGATTAAAGGTTCGTACGTCGATTTGGGACCCTACGAGAAGCAATAATTTTATCGTTTGCCGAAGATGGCGGATTTTCCGAGTTCTTCTTCAATCCGAATTAGTTGATTGTATTTCGCAATCCTGTCCGTTCTTGAAAGCGAACCGGTTTTAATCTGTCCGGTACCAAGCGCAACTGCGAAATCAGCAATCGTGGTATCCTCAGTCTCGCCGCTTCTATGGCTTACAACAGCATTCCAATTATTATTCATCGTAATTCTGACAGCATCGATAGTTTCGGTTAATGAGCCAATCTGGTTCAGTTTAATCAACACCGCATTAGTGGCATTCTCTTTGATTCCCCGCATAATCTTTTTCGGGTCAGTAACGTATAAATCATCACCAACAAGCTGAATTTTGTTGCCCAGCTCTAAATTCATTGCCTTAAAACCGTCCCAATCTCCTTCATCCAAACCATCCTCAATCGATACAATCGGGTACTTTGCAACGAGTTTTTTGTAATATTCAATCAATTCAATTGAGTTTTTCACAGTTCCATCTATGTGATAATTACCGTCTTTGAAAAATGAACTTGCTGCACAATCCAAACAAATCGAAACCTGCTCACCTGGTTTGTAACCTGCATGTTCAATCGCATTAACAATATATTGCAGTGCCTGCTCATTGTTTTCGAGGTTAGGCGCATAACCACCTTCGTCACCGACCGATGTCGCAAGTTTATCAGCTTTCAGAAGTTTCTTGAGTGAATGGAAAACCTCTGCAGCCCACCGAATTGATTCCTTGAAAGAATCAGCACCTTCGGGATATATCATAAATTCCTGAATATCAACATTGTTATCCGCATGTTCCCCGCCATTTAGGACATTACACATTGGAATCGGAATTATTTTCGCATTAATTCCACCAATGTACCTGTATAACGGCAAACCTAAACCATTTGCAACAGCTCTCGCTGCTGCCAGCGAAACTCCAAGAATCGCATTTGCACCGAGTTTGCTTTTGTTCTCGGTGCCGTCAAGCATCAACATTTTGTGGTCAATATTTGGTTGATTAAGAGCATTCTCACCTATCATTTCAGGTGCAATTATTTTATTTACGTTTGAAACTGCATTCAAAACGCCCTTACCCTTGTATCTGTCGCCGCCATCACGGAGTTCAAGTGCTTCGAATTTTCCCGTCGATGCGCCAGATGGTACAATTGACCTGCCGAATGCACCGCCTGCCAACATACAATCGACTTCGACTGTAGGATTTCCTCTTGAATCAAGCACTTCTCTAGCAATCATTTTCTGAATCTTAAACATTGCTCCTCCAAATTTAATTTATATAGCAAACCGATTGTGTTAATATAAAAGTTGTAAGTACAAATGAGAATCATTATTTAAAGTAAAATGTCATTACCGTGTGTGCTTTGAACAGAATTTGACCGATGATTCAGTATTATCAGGATTTGAACTGAATAAAACTGTGTGATTGGCGACTAATCTGTAAAGAGCAAATTTTAGTGCTTGAGGAAACAATGATAATCCCTCCGAGATTGGTTATTATCGGACCTGAACCAGGAATTCGTAGAACATACAACCTGATTGGATTTCCAATAATAATTGGTTCTTCTGACAATGCGAATATAACGATTAAGGAATGCAATCTAGCTGATCAACATATATTTATTGAACAGATTGAAGCCGATAGAATACGCATCAGAAATATCAATGGTAGCGATATTGTCAGAAAACGCGTGAAGATTCTGGACAAAATAATTGATGACAGAGATGTTTTTGTTGCTGAAAAACTTGGAATTCAGTTTTTCATACCTTCTTTTGATCCTGAAACAAACGAAGATTTTGTACTTGAATATTTAACCGGTAAGAATATCGGGAAAAAAGTTTTTTTCGATTCTGAGCTGACAATTGGTCGCAAAGAGAAAAACAATATCCATCTCCCATACAAGAAGGTTTCCGGAACCCATGGCAGTTTCAAATACGATGTTGTGTCAACGTTTACTGATTTTAAATCGCGTAACGGTTCACGTGTTAACGGAAAAAAAGTTCTTCCTAATACACCTGTGAATTTACAAATCGGCGACATTATTGATATTGCATCGCACTCATTTTATCTAAGACCTGTGAGTTACAACCTGACTAAGATTAATGACAAATATTTTCAGTTTCTCAGTGAAGTTATCGAACAAGAACCTACATATGAGGAATATTCACCGATTGCAGAATACAGTCAGATGCTGGCAGAAAATCCCGATTTGGAAATGGTGGAAACATCCAAATTTACTCCTGCTGAAAACGATGCAAGCATTCTTCTTGAAATTTCAAGCTCAAACAAAGATAAAATTCCTGACAATATTCCTATTCCTAAAGTTACTGACTTTGAAGTTGAAGAAATGTCGGCTTCTGAATCGATTTCTGATTCATTTGAAGACCTGCACGATAAAATAAAGGAATCAGCACGAAATATTGAAGTCAAAGCTACTGACGAAGAAGATATGCTTTTTTTGGGTCCTGATGAAGATTATGATTCCAACGGATTCAACAAGATGCTTAGAGAAATGCAGGAAAATAAAGAAATAGATGGAATGCGTACTGTACCTATGCCGAATGATGATTTTGTTGATATTAAGGATTGGGATTCAATCGAACTTACTGATGAAGAGAAAAAGCTGCTCAGTGATACGTATTTCAACAAAATTAAGAAAAGCGATGTAGATAATGAGGGTGAAAAAGCGGAATAAGGGAGTAATTAGCGCATCTTGTCTGTTTTACTAATGCATGAAAATGTTACAGTAAATCTGGAATTCGAGTATTATTTCATTTGTTGTAGGTTCAATTATCATGAGAAAAGCATCAAAAATTACTTCAGTTGTCAGCACCTTGATTCTTCTTTTATCAGGGATAATTATTTTCGCAGGGAATTATAGTATCTCTAATCGAAATACTTTTGACATTTCAAATGTACATTTAGAACAACGCAATAACGTTAGAATTGCAAATGAAATCACAAGCGATATATCAAAGTTTATCAGACAATATAACGATTTTAAAACTGCAAAAGAAAATCAGCTTGTTGGTGATTTGGACTTGATTAAAATTGCAGAGAATAAAATTAATAATGAAATTCGCAATAGCACAAATGAAAATGAAAGCTTCAAAAATCAGACGAAATATCTGAGAAAAGATGCTGAACTACTTAATACCAGTGCTGAAACTGCAATTTCGAATTATCTTGACAAAAATAAAAAGCCAGACGATGTAATTAAACCCAAAGACAACGAGGGTAAAGACGACAAGACGAATGAAAACACCGATGAGAAAAAACCAAATAATAATAATGGTGAAAAGCCAGAAGATGAGACAAAAAAAGATGATCCGATAAAAGCCGGCATCGATTCGGTCATTCTCAAACGTCCTGATAATTTGCCGAAAACATATTTTTGGCCCCTAACAGAGCTTCATGAAAAGATTTTGATGAATTCGGTTGTTATTTCTAAATCGTATCTGTTTAATTATTTCAAAAGTAAGACTGATGATGAAGGGAATTTTGTATCATTTAATAAGTTGATAAAGCCATTCCACCACATCGGTAAAAATGCACTGGCTTACGCTATTTTCGCTCAGGAAACCAATACTGATATTCGTGATAAAATTCTTGTCAGCATAGATGCGATTCGAAATTCCTCAAAAGAAAGTGAAATTTTCTCCTCAGAACTTGCATATACAATAATTGGTTTAGTTAACGCAAAAATGGGATTGAAAAATAAACTTACAATCTCATCACCTTGGCAACCATTGGATTATCATACCAGCAAGGATTTCAACGAAACGGAAACAAAAATTATCAAATGGGCTATCAAAGCACTGCTGAGTCGGCAAACAGATTCAGGTGGTTTTTCGAATTATCATCTCGAATCCGGGGAATTATACGATTATGATGTTTTAACGACATCTCTTGTAGTTTATGCGTTCTCACAGGCATTCCAGGCAGGATTCACCAATGATATCAAGGAAATCACATTGATTAATGCTGTAACATTTCTGTTAAAGATGCAGAATCAACAGGTGCAGAAAGTCAAATGTTCTTTACTGGATGCTACAGAAAAACCTTATGAGAATGTCAATGTCCGCGGTTGGGGTTTCAATTATAATGCTAAACCTTCTGTGAGAACGACTGCGCTTACTGTAGCAGCGATTAACAAGGTAATGAGTATCCTGCATGCTGCTAGTCAGAAACATGATGAATTGATTAAAACTTACACTGTTGCGGTTGTTGACGGTTTTTCGTTTATTGCTGAAAAATTCATATTCAGCGACGATTTTTATACGATTTGGTCTGTCGTACAAGCATGTTCATCGGCTGGGATAAGCAGAATCGGAAAACATGACATTTATTCGGAAATCATGTCATATTTTGCGGATAAAAATTTTCTGCTAAAAATTAATGGTTTTTCTTTCACAAATGCAAGTTTCGCCTACTGGTCTTTGATGTGGTGTAAGCAGGAACAGGGATTTTTTAAACCCATGAAAATTGCGGATTATGCGGAATAAATGTTTTACCGCTTTAATACACTTGTGCAATGTTACATAAATATTGAACAATAGATATGTGGGTCAGGCATCCTTGCCTGACATTGATTGCAAAGCTCGACACAGGCAGGGAT
>CAYZQB010000090.1:6542-11992 GCA_964480395.1 uncultured Planctomycetia bacterium | reverse complement strand
TTTCCCGTTAAGTATCATCGGCGTTTAGGGCTTAGCTTCGGAGTTCGGGATGGGAACTCAAAGTTGCCTTCGACTTTGTTGCCTTCGAGTGCCTCAGGCAACGGATTTATGTTCGAAACTTTGAGTTGCATTCGATATCTTCGAGAACCTCAGATACCTCAGGTATCGAATGTAATTACTGGTGGCTGAGGTTCTCGAAGCCATCAGTATCAGTCTCGAATCCATCATTAACATTGCATAGTCTCTGGGATTACTACGCATCGCTCGCAATGATGTCAATCAGATTATTCTCCGCCACCAAGCAATAATCCGGTTCGGGCGACAGAAAATACACGCTTAAATGCACATCAATCGCAAAACAATACTACTCAGCGATTAGGCATCCGGGGTTTGAGGATTTTTGAGTTTTTGTTTCTTTTTACGCACGACCTCGTAATTTTCGTCCAAAAGCACGATTTCGCCAATAAGCACACAAGCGATTTTGTTGTCAACAAGTGCTTGCCCGATAAATGTGCTGAACCTCCTCTTCTGTCTGAGTTTATGAATGATAATTGTAACATTCGCTCCTGGTTTTATCGGCTCAACGAAATTTGCACCTCGGATTCTGGTTGCAAGGATTTTTAGTGGTTTCGCCTCAGTTATAATTTCGATAGTGTTGTGATATGTGAAAAATTGTAAGCAAATTCCAAGCTGACCAATCATCTCCACCTGCATCGAACCTGGATATACAGGATATGCAGGGAAATGCCCTCGAAAAATTGGGTCATCAGGCGAAATGAATCGTTTACCAATAATAAATGATGAATTAATATCGATGGCATTGATGCTGTCAAGCAGTAGAATTGGTTCTCTGTGTGGTATGATTTTCTTAATGTCTTCAGTAAAGTATTCAACATTATTTTGTACGGATTCAACGTCAATCAGCAGCTTTTTTCGGTAGTGTCTAAGAAGCAAGTCATGGTTACTAAATGTTAACTTTAGCATCTCTGATGCCTTTCTGATTAAATATTATTGATACTTCAAATATCACTAAATAACTAGGTTGTGTTTGAAAAATCAAAAGTTGTCATTCCTGCGAAAGCAGGAATCCAGATAATTGCCTGAAAATCGCGGATTCTGGATTCCCAATCAAGTTGGGAATGACACAAAAAGTTATTTTTCAAACACACCCTAATCCAAAGGTTATTTACATACAATCTACTCCTGCTCTTCAAACAGATTTGTATCCTTTCCAATTTTTTTTATGTCCAATTGGGTTATTGCTTTCTGAGATACCATCCTGCCCTTTTTTGTACGCAAAATGAAGCCAATTTTCAATAAATACGGCTCGACCATGTCAACAAGAGTTTCTGAAACCTCGTTCAAAGTTGCTGCAATGGCTTCAATCCCAACAGGTCCGCAATTGTAGAATTCAGCAATTATTCTGATAAATTCCCTGTCAAGTTTGTCAAGACCGAATTCATCGACGCCTTCAATTTTCAAAGATTCCTTCGCAATGGCAAGATTTATTTTACCGTCGCTTCTGACCTCTGCAAAATCTCGAACTCGACGCAGTAACCGGTTTGCGATGCGCGGAGTACCTCGGCTTCGTCTGCCGATTTCAAGTGAAGCATCATCGTCTATCGGCACATTCAGAATCCGTGCAGAACGTTGAATAATTGTCTGCAGGTCTTCTGGCGGATAGAAATCGAGATGATAGCTCAATCCGAATCGGTTGCGTAACGGATCTGACAGCATCCCTGCTCGTGTCGTTGCGCCAATCAAAGTGAACGGTTTTATCGGAATGTTGATAATTTTTGCGAAATTTCCTTTGTCAACCGTGAAATTCACCACAAAATCTTCAATTGCTGGATAAAGGTATTCTTCAACTGCTTTTCCCATGCGGTGAATCTCGTCGATAAAGAGGAAATCACCTTTTTCGAGACTCGTTAGGATTCCGAGTAAATCCCCCGGACGTTCCAATGCCGGTCCCGAGGAAGTGATTAGACGCGACTTGAATTCACCAGCAATAATATGCGAAAGCGTTGTTTTACCGAGTCCAGGTGGACCATAAAACAGAACATGCTCCAATGGCTCATCCCGTTGTTTCGAGGCTTGCATTGCAACTTCGAGTTTTTCGACGAGATGTCGTTGTCCTACATATTCGCTGAGTCTTTTTGGACGAAGTGCCCACGAAAAGCCCTCTTCCTCAGGTGTGCTGTTATCTGCAGATACGATTCGTTCACGACTCATTTGATTCCAATCTCGCTTTGTTGATACTGGCAGTTCGAATCCCAAAAAGAATCAGAAGAAAAAGCAAAATTGCCCAATAATTCACACCATTTTCGTTTGGGTAGAAGCCACAACCGCTTACGCTGTTCTGTGCCGGCATATTAACCGTTAGTACGACTTTTTGAGTGTCCGATTTCTTCTCTGCATCTGTAACTTCAATGACAAATTTGAATTCACCCGGACGCGCAGCATACCCGCTGAAAGTCCCATCAGCACCAGCCAGTTTAAATCCTGGTGGAAAACTACCTTCAATAACTGTGAATCTTAAGGGTTTTTTGGAGTTTACGACTTTGTATCTGTATGAAAACCAATGCCTAAGCTGGATTTCCTTGAACTTTACAGGTGTAATACCAATTGTATCCGGGAATTCATATTGATTGAGAGGATTTGTACCAGCAGCAATTTCATCACCATCGCCAAAACCGTCAGCATCGGAATCACCATATTGTGGATGAGTGCCAGCAGTGAATTCATCTAAATTCGACAAATCATCAAGGTCGTCATCCTCCTCAGGTGTCGAATCATCGATAAAATCGAGACCGTTTAAATGTTCCCACCAATTGGGCAGACCATCAATATCAGCATCAGCATTTTCGCTAACTTCAGCTTCGAAACATCCGGGATCGGGAAAATATCCTTGAATGCGTGCATTACCGTCAATATCTTCTTTGATGCTGTAAATTTCTTCGAAATAAATCCCAAGGTCGCAGATTCTGCAATTATCAATTAAGCTGAAGTCTAAATTACTGAAATCCTTAAAAATGCTGTCAGGATCGATTTCAAGAGAATTCGTATCAAGCGCAAAAGCTTGAAATTCAGCCAAAGTCAACAATTTATCCTGTCCCTTAATCCTAAAATTGCCTTTGTAAGCATTATTTTTCATTGTGAATTCATATTTGCTGAAGTCTTCATAATCAGGGATAGTGAAAAGAACAGAATCCGGTAACTGAGAGATTATAATATTGTTAATAAAAAAAAGTCCTGATATTAAATTGCTGAAATCCAACAAAGGAGCTTGTGATGAAACATTAAAAACAGTGTTGTTACCAAAGCTGAAGTCAGTGCACGTATCAAAAAAAACAAGTGTGGCATCGTTATTTAAAAAAAGACTGTTAAAAATACTGACTTTTTCCACAGATTCAAACTCAATTGCGTATCCTGAATTGCCGAAAATTCTGCAATTTCTTAAATCAATGGAATCTGACTGTTTCATGAAAATACCGGTAACAAAGCCGGAAATGCTGATATTTCGCAATTTGAGATTTGAATTATTCGTAAAGAAAATTCCAAAATTTGTGCTATTTTCTAGTTTCAGTCCATCAATTATCCAATAAATTGTGTTTGTGGTAAATTCGATTAAAGAATTTTGCACAGAAATTGCTGAGGGATTATTTATGACTACATTTGCACCATCATCCGCTTTGAGAGCGCAGTATTTGCCGGATTCCCCTGACTTGCTAACGACAAAACCGTCGTAAATACCGGATTGCACAATGACAATGTCTCCAGCATCAACATTATCAACAGCATGTTGAAGTGTTTGCCAAGGTTCGAGTATTTCGCCGGAATTCGCATCATTACCAGAATTTGAAACGTAGAACTCAGTAGCATTAACGACTGAGCATAGTAAAAATAAAAAAGATGCTAAAATTTGTAAAAAAAATTTCATATTTATTCTCGAAACTTCAATTAAGAATTTATAATACCAAATTCAAGGTTATCTGAATAATAAGATTTTGATACAAACGATTGCTATTATAAGCTGAAATAAAATAAAAAAATAATTGAAAGGAGTTTATCATGAGAAACGTTTCATTGGTTATGATTGTGTGCCTGTCTATTAGTATTATGTTTGGTTGTGGTGGGAACGGTGCAACAAGTTCAATCGGCGGGGAAAATTCCTTTGTGGACACTAACAAAGCACTACCTGCAGAGATTGCTGACAGACTGGCAGATTATGAAATGACAAAGCAAGAACTTTTAATTCTAAAGCAAGACAGAGAATTACTTTACGATTTATATTTAACAAAGGGTGACACCAGTAAAGCTTCCCCTGCAGACCTTGCGAAAATCAAAGAAATTGAGGAAAAGCTTTTTGCTAAGAACGAAGAACTATCGAGTATGAAAAATGATTTGATTCTGAAGAAGAACGAGGCTGACAGCCTGAAGGATAAACTCACAGAAGCAAACATGGAGCTTGAGAACACAAAAACTGAGCTTGAAGAAGCAAAGAACAATGTATCGGTTGTGCCAAAGGATGCAATTGATAGAGTTGCTGTTGAAGGTGGTATTTTAATGGGTGCTGCATTAGCAACAAAGAGCAATGAGCGTGGACTGGAGATTATTGCAATGATTAACGATTTTGTTGGTAAAAATCCATCTGAGAAAGACAAATTCACTGAGATTCTTGAAAGTCTTTCAAAACTTCCAAAAGTTAATGGAACTTACAATGCGGATGCTGCAACCAATTTCACTGAAATCGCAGCGTTAACCGGTAAAATTATGACAAAATGTCCAAGTGCTGACGATCTGCCGGGTATTGTTCATGCTATTATTGCAGATGAAGTAAAATTCGCAAAAAGTGCTGACATCTCGCTGCTCATTGATACAACTTCCACAATGAATGACGAGATTGATAAACTCAAGAGAAGCATTAGCGGAATGTATCCCGAACTAACAAAGCTATGCAAGGATATCAGAATTTCGATTGTAACTTATCGCGACATTGACACAAAATACGGTAAGGTTGGATATGTAACCCAGATTGAGGGGAGTTTCACTCGCGATTTGAGAGAAATTGTACTAGCAGTTAGAAAAGTCAGCGTAAATGATAAAGGTGGAAACTACGATATTCCTGAAGCCGTTTACGAGGGTTTGATGTCAACATTCAATGATCTTGCATGGTCAGATCGAGCGGATAAACGTATTGTAATATTGATTGGTGATGCACCAGCAGGTACAGGACAAAAATTTATGATTCATCCGAAACGCGGGAAAACAGATTTGAAAGCTGAGCATAAATTTACTCTTGAAGATATCAAAAAACAACTGGAAAGCATGAAGACTGCAATGATGACAGAAGAAATGCCGATAAGCATCTTTCCAATTGTCTGTTCAGAAAAATAATAATTGAGAGTGTCATTGCGAGCGACCATCGGGAGTCAAGCAATCTCACGAGT
>CAYZQB010000090.1:0-6442 GCA_964480395.1 uncultured Planctomycetia bacterium | reverse complement strand
TGTTACATTAATTATTGAATCTTAATTCGAGCTTGACGGGGGTCTATCGTCGGAATCCTCAAGCTGACGTGCACGCTTTATTAAATTATCACCAAATTTTTCGCGTACAACATCAATTGCGCTGTCAAGTCTGTTCTCCGATTCATTAAAGAGTGAAAGCTGTTTGTGCAGTTGACTAAGGTTTGATAAACCAACGCCAATAAGCCGAATCGGTCTGCCTGTCCAATTCACCTGAAACAGATTCCATGCTTCATTAAAAATAACGTCAGTCTTGTCGGTAGCGACTGCGAGACTTTTTGCACGTGTAAACGTCGAGAAATCACCATAACGAATCTTCACATTCACGGTTTTGCCGACCTGCTTATGCTTCCGCAGTCGTGTGCAGACTTTTTCAACAAGATGCATGGCAACTTTCCTAAGCTTATGAACGCTTCCGACATCTTTGTCAAAGGTTGTTTCGTGGCTTACACTTTTGGCAGCGGAGTGTTCTGTGTGAACTTCGCGATCGTCGATGCCAAGCGAGAGATTTTTCCAATGTACGCCGGAAATTCCCATGATGCTCTTGAGAAATCCGACATCAGCACGCTGAATATCTCCGATTGTGTTAATATTGTGCTGTTTCAAACGCTCTTCACTTTTTGCGCCGATGCCCCACATTGCTCGAATTGGGAGTCTTGCCAGCCATTTGATAAGTTCTCGACGGTCAAAAGGTGCAATCGTTAATCCATCAGGTTTGTCAAGCTCGGAGGCAAGCTTTGCTACGAATTTACTCGGTGCAACACCTGCTGAAATTGTGATTCCAATCTCATCCTTCACAGCAAAGCGGATTTGTTTCGCAATATCAACACCTGAACCGAATAATCTTTCACAGCCGGTAACATCCAGAAACGCCTCATCAATTGAAATTGCCTCAACTTCGGGTGTGAATCTCGAAAAAATCTCAAAAACATGCGCTGAAATCTCGCTATAGCGGTTGTATCGTCCCCCCCGAATAATCAGATGATCGCAGAGCCGGATTGCTTTTGCCATTGGCATAGCAGAATGTATTCCGAATTTTCGTGCTTCGTAACTCGCAGCTGCAACGACTCCTCGACCTTCAGGTGATCCGCCAACAACAAGCGGTTTTCCGCGAAATTCCGGAAAATCATGCTGTTCAACAGATGCAAAAAACGCGTCAAGGTCGCAATGCAAAATTGTTTTTCGAGATTTATCTGTCATGAATCCTTGAGAATAGCATTTATAATATTGTGTTTGATTTATCGGACTGGGTAAAGTCATTTTTTTTCACCTTTTGTTTCTGGTTTGAGTTTTAAGATGAAGATAATGCCGGATATTTGCATAAGAACGTTTCAATGAAGCTTTGATATGATTGTGAGATGTTCCGAATATCTCTGCAATCTCGATGGCGTTTAAATTATTATTGTAAAAAAAGTCGAAAATTTGTGCGTCTCGACCTTTCAATATTCTTTTGTTCTCAACCATCAGTTTCACGAATTCCATACGATCTGCAACATCGCGTAGTGTTTGATGCGATTCATGCAAGAACTTCATTAAAGATCCGTCCTCGATTGAAGGCAATTTTGCCGCTAGCATTGGACAGATTTCAGAGCAGGTCTCTCTTTTCAGACAATCTCTGCACGGCATAAAATCCTCCAAATGTTAGATTTGTGTTAGATAGCAACTAAAAAAATATTCGTTGCTCTAACATTCGAGGTGGAGATGTTAGATTTTTAAAATTAATATTGACCCAAAATTGTCGGCATCCGTTGTAAATCACTAATTATAAGTAAAAATAAAAAATTTAAAAAGTGTTTTTCTTTGTTATCAGATCAGATAATTTCAAAAATATATGATCAGAGATATTTATTCCTGAAGGATTAATTCTATGGGAAATGGACGCTGAAAAATCTAAAATTAATGTTAGATATTTTCTGTATCGCTTTGTGAATTTAATAAATTACTTGAATCTCGGAGAAAAACTTAGTATGAATGTTGCTGAAAACCAAGAATATTCAATCATACAACAGCCTGATAATTCCCACTTTCAGGATAAATAATTTGCAGCATTGTTGCGGAGGCGTTATGGGTAGTTTTTCAATTGACGGCAACAACATTTTTTTTGAACAGGGTGACACAATACTGCGTGCATCGGAGCGTGCTGACATTAAAATCCCAAAACTTTGTGATCTCAAGGGTTTAAGCCCGTTTGGTGGATGCAGAATGTGCATTGTCAAAGTTGATGGACTGCGAGGATACCCGACTGCCTGTACAACGATTGTTTCGGAGGGGATGAAAGTTACAGCGTTTGACGACGAGTTGAAGAAAATGCGACAGACCATTTTGAAGCTTATTCTCGTTGAGCATCCGTCTGCTTGTATGCTTTGCCCGGACAAAGTTGATTGCTTCGCGATTCGACCGAGACCTGATAAATCAGGCGCAATTACCGGTTGTCAGACCTGCCCGAACCGTTATGCCTGCGAATTACGCGACCTTGTCGAGGAGCTTGAACTTGATTCGCTTATTGCCAAGCATGAATATCGATACATTCCGACTGAGCAAACTGACCCGTTTATCGAAATTGACCTGAATTTGTGTATCATGTGCGGTAGATGTGCGAGGGTGTGTGATGAATTGCGGGGCAGCAGCGCGATAACGTTTGTGAATAAGGGTGATGAAACGATGATTAGTAAACCCTCGGTGAAACCGCAGATTGAAGAGAATTGTGATTATTGCGGCTCTTGTATCGATGTTTGCCCCACAGGAACACTGACTTCTATGAAAACACGCTGGTATGCTCCCGCAGACAAGGTATTCGAGACTGTTTGCCCGTATTGCAGCGTAGGATGCAAGCTTGATGTCGGTATCAAAAACAATCGTATTGTTTCTGTAAAACCTTCGCAAGATGCTGATGGAAACATAGGTTATGCATGTGTTAACGGATATTTCGGTATTGCTGAGTTACCCATGCTGAGTAATCGACTTAGGAATACAAAGGTTCGGAAGTTTGCAGATGATAAGCCAGTTGAGCTTCCCATGAAAGAGACGATTGAGTTTACGGTTGAAAGCTTGAAGAAATTTAAGCCTGAAGAGATTGCTGTTGTTGTTTCACCGACGATTTCAATTGAAGATGCGTTTGTTGCCCAAAAATTTGCTCGTAATGTGCTGAAAACGAACAACATTGCGATAAACGGATTTCTCGGCGACGAAAAAATGCGCAGAATACTGCATGAACGACTTGGCACAGGAAAATGGCAGGCAGAGCTAGAAGATATTGATACTGCGGATAACATTATAACTATATCTGCCGACCTTGAGAGATTAGGTGGAGCACTCGACGTCAGGCTTAACAGATCCAACGCTTGCATTTATGTCATCAATACTTACCCGACGCGCACAATGCGTTTTGGTGCGAAATACATCGAAGCTCAGAAGAATCGGTATAATAATGTTATCGGCGGATTTGCCAAAGCGGTTGCGAATTCTGGCTTTGCCAGCAAACACGAAGGTTATCAAGAATTTAATCAGTCAATTCAGAGTTTTGATGACACTGATTTTACAGAATTCAAAGACAAATTTGCCGGTAAGAAAAATATCATCATCCTAAGCGGACATTGCGATTTTGAAGCGATTTCGATGACAACAGATTTTGCTGCGATGATTGATGCCAAGATTTTGCCATTGTATGAGTCTGGAAACTATGCTGGTTTAATCAAGGCAGGATGCTGCTCTGATGTGCTTCCTGGCAGCAGGACGAATCCGAATGCAGGTATTTTAACACAAATTGAGCTTCTTGAGAAAATCAAACTTGGCGAGATAAAAGCGTTGTATATTCTTGGAGACCTTGCAAACAGCGATATGCTGCAAAAACTTGAATTCCTCGCAGTCCAGGATTTCATTGAGAATTCACTCACAGACCGTGCGAATGTTGTGTTTCCAGCAGTGGGTTTTGGTGAAAGTGCTGGAACGTATGTAAATTCTGAAGGTAAGCTTCAACAACTGCCGAAGATTTTGGATCCTTCATTTAACGTTCAGCCCGATTGGAAGATTTTATGTGAAATTGCCAAGAGTTTTGGTGCAGAAGGTTTTGAATATGAATCTGCTGAGGAAATTTTCAAGGAATATTCAGGAGTTTCAATCTCAGTCAATACTGATGCAAACGATTTCTCGAAATTCAAACATGTGCCGTTTATTGAATCTGAATCTTGCTGCAACACCTGTGAGAAGATGTGTTACGACCTTCGCCCGATGCCGAAATATAAAAGTGCAAACATAATTGAGAGAATTTCTGGATTTGCTGACATTCACCCGAATAATGCAGTATATCTCAATGAGCAGGTTGCAGAAAGTCTCGAAAAACTCGATGAATTCATCAACATAAGCAATAACGGCGTTAAAATTAAAGCTTTTCCGATTATCAAGACTGATTATCCTGACAATTTTATACTCGTCAAATCTTCGAAACTCATCGACATACTCAGCAATTACTAGCAAACATTAAACAAGAAAGCTCCAAATGAGTGGAGCTTCCCTATTTTATTAATTTTTGATAGGTTTTTAGTTAAAAAACAATGTGTAACCAAGCGTGATTGTCAATTCACCAACTTCATAAATCCCTTTGATTCTCTGAAGTATGTTTTCATCAACGCTAATCGGTGTTGCAACACGTAGGAAAAGACCCATGCCAAGCTGAATTTCCCCGTAAATATTGTAAGATTGGTCATCAATACCGGGAGCTGTACTTGATGCATCCGCAGTAATATAATCAAATTCAAGCCCTGCGCGAATTGCCAAGAAATTCTCAGCTAAAAGCACCCAACCCTCAATTAAGGCATGAAAATTGAAATGATCAGGATCATCATCTTCAGTTGCGAAAATCATTTTGAAATCAATCGTTCCTTGAATCCCAACTGATAATGGGGTTGTTGCAAGAAGCGCACTGGCAAAACTACCACCAAGACTCACCGGAATATAATCGTCAACACTGAGTTCCGCTTTGCCGATTGGAAGTTGACCTTTGAGAAACGCAGAAAATGTGAACAATTTAGTCTTCATCAATTGCAGCTTTGCACCAAATATTGCATCGTTAAAACCAGTAAATTCACGGTCTCGCAATAATGGATCTGCTGGATGCGCTGCACCGGTCGCCAGATAAGTTCCACCCCATTCGCCGAATACCGAAAAATTCATGTCCTCATCCGACCCGAATAGTGAAAATTCACCGGCAATCATGATTACACTCGTCCAGGCATCAAGTGCTTCATCAGTTACCGAATTTTTTGTACCAGAAAAGCCAGTGTAAATAGTGGCTGTCTTTTTTGCAACTGCACCATCAAGTCGCCAGCCGGATGCCAGTTCGAAATTGTATTCGTCTCCTGCCATAGCAGTCTGCGTAAATCCAAGTAATGCCAAAATGAGAAAACCGAATGCAATTTTTTTCATATTCTCCTCCAAATCAGGGTTAATATCTGAACACGTAAATCAAAGTATCAAAGATTAAATAATGTTCAAAATATTTAGTTATTTAAACGTTATATTTTAGTGTACCCACAATAATCAGAAATATTTAAGAAAAATCATCTTTTCTCAGGTACATTATAATATTTCTTGACAAGTTTTTGTATCTCATTTTTCAATTCTGATTTGAAAACAGTTGAATCATGTGAACCTGACAAAAAAATATGATACAAAGGGAGTTCAAGAAACTGATTTTCAATAAAAACCGAAAGTGTAAAAGTTATGTTAATTAATTAAGGAGGTTTTATGCGTCTTACTTATATTTTCATTTGTTTATTTTTATATTTATTTTTGAATTCTGGATTTTGTGATGAAAATAACAAAACCAAGGTATATGAGAAGGTTTTGTTTGATGGCGATTCGGTACAGCTATTTAAAGAAGCAAATTATGAAAAACCAAATATGGATATTCCAAGAAAAGGAATACCCTTTAGTGAAATGAAAGTTTTTACTTTCACAATGACTTTAGAACCAAAAACTAATGGCAAAGTTGAAAATATTTGGAGTAAGAAGGTTTCAAATATCTCAGATAGAATAGGCGTGCCAAAGTTTATCGGGAGTGGTCGTTTTAAGGTTGTCGATGTTAAAAAGTATAATGAGATTATTTATATTCTTTACACAATAGAAACTTATATCAAACTTGACAAACTAAGAAAAAATGATGCTGGTCAGTGGGATATTATGAAGACAGTTAATATTTCAAGGGAAATTGATTGTGGTGATGATAGTCCTACCACAGGTAAATTAATTAAGAGCGGGGATAAGCTGTATGCGACATTATATACAGATTTTAATTTTCATAACATACCTTTTGAATGCTGGTCACTTTTTGGAGAAAAGCCGAAATTGCTGTTAAAAAGCAAAGGTGGTGAGGATTATATGGACTGGCTGGAACAGCATAGACCTGATGCACAAAATAATACAATAC
>CAYZQB010000089.1:0-12065 GCA_964480395.1 uncultured Planctomycetia bacterium | reverse complement strand
AGCCGTTGAATCAGGCAGGATTCCGGTGGCATCCAAAGCTTTCCATTGACATCCGTTTCGTAAAACAAATAATATTGCATTCATAATTATCCTTTGTGGAGTAGGTTTCTTAACACCTCCACGGGGATAAGTATTTTTGCGTTCCGGAATAATCGGCTCAATCTTTGTCCAGAGTTCATCAGATATTTCTCATGTACTTCCCGATTTATTTTTCCCCATTTCTTGCCTTCATAGTTAATGTTAACAATGAAGGTTATCAGCAAGTTTTCAAAAGCTTTATTGATATCCGGATAGGCTCTAAGCATTGCGGGGAAACAATTGTTTAGACAATACGAAAAAATGAATGGTGTAAAATTTATAGAATTTATTAAGCAGATGAAAAGAAAGTTCCGACAATTCCTACTCTTCATGGATAAAACGCCATGGCATAAAAGCAAAAATGTGAAGGCTTTTCTTGAAAAAAATGCAAGCTGTATAAAGATTATAATGTTCCCAACTGCATCACCAGAATTTAATATTGTCGAAGAATGTTGGAGGCAGGATAAAACAATAAAACAGGAAATAGAATTCCGACTTCATTTAAAAATATGAAAATTGAAACAGCTAATTATTATAGAACAAAAAGATTTAAATTAAATTTAAACAAATACCTTAGTCTTTAAGCGAACTGTTACTTAATTTGTATAAATTACTTATGTTAGTCATTAACATTAGTTATTAACATATTTGGTTCGAGAAAATCCAATAAATCCAATAGTTTATTATTTTCGAATAATTTCAATAGTTTTATACGCCATGATTTATCAATTCTATCTACATTTCCGAAAAGCATTTCAGAATCAGAAAGCTTCAAATATTCAGGATACATCTGCAGAGCATTAGTAATTATTTTAAACTTCATTTCATCTGATATTTCAAAGTTTACGTAATTGAAAAGTAACGGTAGAAGTTCATCAGCAGTTTTTGTTATAAGCAAGTCAATACTATTTTTAATTGAATTTGACGATGAATTTAGCATATCATTTAATAGTTGACTAACAAACCAATAATTTATGCTCTCTTTTTTGTAGTTTTCTGTAACAATATCGAGATACGCCTTAGTATTTCTAATTTGTTCGGTTTTATTAAAATAGACTTGTTCTCCAACATTTAATTCTAATGTTTCAATTTGCTTTGTAAGATTCTCATTTTTGAAAGCATTTAGTTGAAAAGCAGTTTCATTAATAATAATATCCCTATAATAATTAGACCAAAATGTAGAATTATTTTTATAATCATTTATTTTACTAACCATATTTTTAGCATCAATAATTTCTTTGTTTAAATTAAATAATTTAATTGAAATAGAATTAATTTCTTTATTTATTTTAATTAGTTCATTCTTATTCTTATTAATATTATTTTGAAGCAATGATTTCTCATCATTTAGAAATGATTCTTCAGAGATTAGCTTTATTTCAATTTCAATATTTTTAGTATTTAACTCAATTTGTTTAGTTATTTTATTATTCTCAGTTACAATGTTTTCAAGGACTTTTTGTTTAGTTTCAAGATCATTAGTTTTTATATTCAGTTGTTCTTTCAATTCTAAAAGAGGTTTATATTTACTGATTTGTTTGCTTCTATTACTAATAATTAAATTCAACTCAGAGATGCTTTTTTTCAATTCCGAAAGTTTATTAATATTAAATTTTACATTATTTTCGCTATGATTTATTTGTATTTGAATTTTATTTATATCATTTTGCAAAACCAAGAGCCTATCAATTAACGGTTTTGAATTATTTTCAATTTCGAGTATTTTATTTTTGTTTTTACTTAATTCATTTTGATTAATATAAATTATCTTTTTTTCTTTTTCCATTTTATCAAGATAAAAGTTTCTGTTTTTATTTATAATAATTATTTTATTATGAAGTTCGAGTTTATATTTGTTAGTATTTTCAATATCGATATCGTTTTGTTTAATAGAATTTAATAATTTTATATTTAAATCTTTTAAAATCTTTAGTTTTGTATTAAGAGCAATATTATTTTGCATTAAAATATTAATTTTATAGCTAATTTCAATATTTTCATTTTCATAATTACCATTTTCATTAATAAGTAATAGAGATGTTTCATTAAATACAGCAATTTTATTGTTGTAATTTTCAAGTTTTGTTTTTGCTTCAAGCAATTTCTTCTCTAGTTCTATATTTGAAAAATCTAAAGACTTTGTTTCTTTTTCAAAATTCTTAATATTATCTTGAAATGTGATTATTTGAGATTTTATTTTATTTATCGAAAACAATTTATTTTCACTCTCTTTTTTTAATTCTAAAAGTGTGGTAGTATTTTTATTATAATCAAATTCAATTGAATTAATTATTAAATTCAATTTAATTATTGAATCTTTGATTTCATGCTGGTGTTTCAAACATAACGCCCTTGCTTTTGAAATTGAAATATTTAATTCAACGTATTTTTCTCTTTCTTTAGAAATAGTATTTAAATGATTATATAAAATTAAAAGTTCATTGATTGCTTCATTGCTAATAATTGTATTGGTAAAATATAATCTAATAAAGTTAAAGCTTGCTTCAGAGAATGATAATTCAGAATTTAGGATGATTTCATCTGATTTTACTAATCTGTCATTAATTAAATGTTGTTCTTTTTCTAATTCGTTATATTTATATTCTGAATCTGATAAATTGTTTTGCATTGTAGCTACTTTTAAGTGTGATTTTGTGCTTTCATCTGATAAAACTACATTGTCTTTCTCAATTTGATTTATTTCATTATTTAATTTATCAATATCTATTTCAGTTTTTGATAATTTATTATTATAAAATTCTATTTTATCATTTGCTTCTTTAATTTTAGAGACAAAATCTTCTTTTTGACTTGATGTCTTAATAAGCATAGATTTTAAGTCCTCAATTATAATTTTTGATTTAACAACTTCATTATTATGTTTCTTTATTCCATTATCATTTTCCTTAATTCTAATTAGATTATTTTTAATTAAACTATCATTCTTGTTTATTTTATCTTCATATTCACTAATCTTTTCTAAACTATCATTAATTTGTGTTGTTAATGTTGAAATTGCTTTTTCCTGGATTTTTAATGTACTATTATGCTTTTCATTAGAATTTATAAACTTCGTAAGATCGTTATTGCATAATTCTAATCTGTTGTTAAGATCTTTTAATAATACATTAATTTTAGAAATCTCATTTAATGTATTGGCACGAACCTCAATACTATTATTTAGTCCATCTGTTAGACTTTTTATTATTATATTAATATCAGATATATTTTTATCGTTAATGATTTTCTTATTTGTAAGCTCATTAAAAGTTGCATCAAGATTACTTAGTGAAATATTATAATTAGATAGTTGTTTTTCATCAGCTACAATTGCAGAATCCAATATATTTTGTTCTTTTTGTTTTAATTTTGTTTGTGTAAGTGTGTCATTATTTAATTTAATTAATTCTTCAAGTACATTAATATTTCTTTCGATTTCCATTTTTAAGTTAGTAATAATTGAAATATCATTGTTCTGGGATTCGATAGTGATACAATTACTATTAAAATGTTTACTCAACTTAATAATTTGTTCATTGAGTTTTTCGATGTTTATTTTACTTTTATTTAGATGATCGATTTTGTCTATAATTACAGTAAGTTTTCTTGATAGTATAATAATATCATCTTCAATTTTATACTTTGATAATTTATGATTATCTATCAATTCAGTTAAACTTTGTTTTACGGTTGTTAATGTTGACAATTCAAGTTCATACTCATGCAGTTTCTTTATTTCTAAAAGCCAATACTCATTTTCTTTACTATATAAGTGTTTTAGATAATAATTAAAATCATTATGCTGAATATTATTAAAACTGTTAGTATCCAAATAAGATATTGTATTGTTAATATGAGATAATTCAACATAAAAACTATCTAATTCTTTTTGATTATTAAGAATAATATCAGCATCTTTTTTATTAAAATTCAAGCGTTTTTCTAGTTGTTTACATTTTCTGTATAAAATTTCAACTTTAATATTATAATTACTAATTATTGTATTCATACTTACTAAAACATCATTTAATTTATTGAATTTAACTGAATATTTTGACAATTTATCATTTACATTTCCAGTTATTTTATCTATTGATAATGGATACCTAAAAGCATCTAACCAATGAAAAACAATTTTCAATTTATTATTACTGTCTAAATAATATTTCTTTGCAGAATTGACATTAAAATTATATTGGTTTTTTATATTAGAATCAATTGCTTTAATGTTGATAAATTTATCTAAAGATTTAACACCTACTGAAGTAATTGTAATAGCCATATTCTTTTTACAACTAAACATTAAAGACTCTTCAAATTTTGAATTAAATTCAACTGAGCCTTCAAAAACCAATAAATCACAACTATCCTTGTATAATTGAATAATAAACTGTCCACCATTAGTTTTAAAATACCCATAATCAGTATGAATTATCAGTAAATCATCGCTATTAGATATATCAAAAAAAGCCAATCCGCTAAATAATTGAACAGAAATAGGATGCAATTTTGTTGATTCCAGTACTTTCATTTCCGAATTAGAACCAAGTTGCATGGAATGAATATTGTCTATTATAAAAAATGCAGAAGAGAAATTGTTAGTGTTAACTAAATCACCTGTTTTAAGCATAGTTTTATTAACATTGTCAGTATCAATATTAAGAATTTTAATTATTTTGAAATTTGAATCATCATTATCCTCTACATTTTTAATAGTTATTTTCGCAGACCCATTTTCAACATTTACTAATATTTCTGGTGGTTTTACAATTCTACTAAAATAAAGGATAATAAAACCAATAATTACAAGTATAAAAATTTCGAAAGATACAAAAAATAATGGATTAATATGTTTTTTTACAAGATGAAATTTCGAGCGAATCCCAGTCAATATTTCATTCCCAGAAATCATTGGGTTAAATGAATTTCCAATAATCTTACGTTCATTAACCATTAAATCATAATATTTTTTTCTTATTTTTTGCGCATTTAATTCCTTTTCCAGATCCACTTTTGCTGATGGCTCAATAAAATTATACACAATATCAATCATATTCTCACAATTGATTGTTTCCGGCATTTTCGCACTATCCGACACAAATCTGTTTCTCAATCCCTGTAATCCTTGATTTAGCAATATTGCATAATCATCAACATTAATTTCAAAAAAGATTGAAGCATCGGCATTATTCATGTTTTGTTGGCATGATGCCCAAATTGCAAGCCGTTGATTAACGGGCAAAACAGACAATTTAGTAATTAATTTATCATTATCTATTTCTCTATTAATAACAGAAAACTTTTTCCAAATTTTAGTATCTTTTTTCGGTTCTAACTTTATCGCATCTGAAATTGCTTTTTTATATACAGTTTTCAAAAGCCATTTCCGAAATGCTGGTCCCGAAGGTGCGTTTTTCAAGTCTCTAAGCACATTAATAAATGAATCAGTGCAAAAACCTTCCAGATCTTTTGTTAATAATTTATCTACATTGTTCTTGTTAACATTAAGCACAATTGATAATGACAACACATCATTTTTATACTTATTCACAAATTCATAAAGTGCTTGCGAATCTCCTCGCCGTAAATTGTTTATTTGTTCAGCACGCATAAAAACCTCTATTATCGTAATTTTGTAAAGTAAAACAAAATATGCAAAAACTTATATTGTTTATAGCGTAAAAACCATTTCAGTATTATAATTAATAAATTATTACAGATTAAGATTAAATAAGCACAATATTATTTATATTCATTATAAATTTTAGCTTGATTTTACAGGAGGAAAAGGATGTTCGGAAATTTATTTTACAATCTCAGCAATAACATATTGGCAACCCCTCTACGCATCATTATCGGCTTGGTTTTCATCAACCAAGGATACCAGAACTTACGAGCGGATGAGCTGCAAGAATTTCAACAACTCATGTTCAACATGGATTCGTACAAAATGGGTGGTCTGCTCGAAAACACATTCAGCGTAATTCTCATTATTGCTGGATTTGCAGTACTTGTCGGCATATTTGTCAGATTAATCGGCGGAGCAATGGCATTTTTCATTATCACGAATTTGCTTGCAGGTTTTAATGACATCTCGTTTGCGAATATGGGTGATGTAATACAGTTGTTCCAGAATCGGCTTATTCTTGCAATCGCGTCATTGACGTTGTTCTTCCTCGGTGGTGGTTTCTTCTGTTTTGACAGACTGATTTTCAGCGGAATGCGATCTGCAATGAGCAGTGATGAGGATAAAAAATCCAAGGGTGATTCGAGCAAATCAACTTAATCAAATTCATTTTGCGCTTGTAAATACAAGGTGATAATCTGTATTGAAGTTCAAATTCAATATAAGGAGATGAGATGCGCACATGTACTTATATTTTTTTAATAATTTTCATCGCAGCACTGAATGTTGATGTTTTAACTGATGAAAAACCCAAAGACGACCCGCTTATGCTTGGAAAGCCATATTTCACAAACATTGCAACCGAACTCGGGCTGAAATCTCTCGTTGCATACAGGACACAATGGATTGATGTAAACAGTGATAATTATCCTGACTTGATCTTGTTTGGCACAAAGGGAGAAGAGCAAGTTTCACTCTGGCTTTCTGAGAAAACTGAAGACGGCATAAAATTCAAGGATTTTTCGAAAGAATCGGGATTGAGGGATAGAACAACTCAGCTTCTTGTTGCAGGTGATATTGATAATGACGGTGATGTTGACCTTTTCAATGCGATTTATGCAGATTTGGAAAATGCGAAGTTCGTGGATAACAGTGAACGTTCAAGCTTTCTGCTCAATGACGGCAAGGGACATTTCACTGAAGCGAAAGCCAAAAAGAAAAAATCAGAGAAAAATGATGAAATTAAAGGAAAAGCACCTGCAGATTTCCCGTCAACGGTGTGTGCAGCATGTTTCGCAGACGTGAATAATGACGGTAATATAGATTTATACACAGGAAGCTGGTACAGAAAATACGGTGAATCCAATGACGCATACCCAGACCGCCTTTACATCAACAAAGGTAAAGGAGTTTTCGAGGATGTAACCAAGGATTCAGGTATGATGCTTGATGCTTCATTCACTGACCGACTCACGGAAGATGAGAAATCAGGTAAGGTTGAGCTTACGAAAGAACGCCTGAAAGTTATCGGCAGATATTCACATCGTCCGACGTACGGCGTTGCACATTGTGATTATGACAATGACGGCGATCAGGATTTATTTACTCTGGCATACGGTCGGCAATGGAATTTGCATTGGAGAAACAACGGCGACGGAACTTTTACTGAGATTGCTGAGGAAACCAAGTTTGACGGTGACGAAGACGAAAATGGCGTTTATGCTGACTGGGTTAAACGCCAGGCGGAATTGCCGTTCAGGAGCAATGGGAACACCTTTGATTGCAGCTTCGGTGATTATGACAATGATGGTGATTTTGACTGCGTTTTCGGGGAAATCCGCCATTTCTGGGCGGGAGCATCGTCAGACGGCTCGCAAATCCTTACGAATCAGGGGAAATCCAAGAAATTTGCATTCGAACGTGAAATCGGCGTACTTCCGAGAAAAAAACCACTGCAGAATTGGAATGAAGGCGATATGAACGTTTCATGGATAGATTTTGACAACGACGGATACCTCGATTTACTTATTTCCACATCTGATTATCCGGATTATCCTGAAACGAACCGACTGAAGCTCTATTGGCAGAACACAAAAACACATAAATTCGAAAATATCACCGATTTCGCTGGATTCAACTGGGACTGTTCAACCCAGATTTCCCTTGCTGACTTCGACCGTGACGGCGACGTTGACATTGTCATCGGCAACACTCACACTCGCCTGCCAAAAGAACGCAAGGAGGCAATGCCGCTTCAGGTTGCAGTATTCAGAAACGATGTCGGAAATCTCAACAATTTCATCTCAATAACTCTTGAAGGTGCTGGGAAAACAGGCGCAAACAAGAGTGCAATCGGAGCGGTTGTTGAAATTGAGGTAAAAGGAAAAACTCAGAAGCGTTTTGTCTCAGGCGGCAACGGGCATATGGGGCATCAGGACGATTTTACGCTGACCTTCGGAATCGGCAAAGCAAAAGGTGCTGACAAGCTTACAATCAGTTGGGGTGGAAAGAAAAACCGTGTTGAAAAATACAAAAAACTCAAGGCAAATAGATTCTATTTTGCGCGTGAAGGCAAAGGAATCAAAGATTCCGAAGGCAAACAATACACAAAAACAAATTAATTCAATATTCGCGATATTCTTGCTTTGATGTTATAATAGTATATTGAATGTGCAATTTGATTAAACATTACAATTGGAATTATACTTAACTGATTGATAATACTTACTTTTTTAAATTAAAAAGTGATTTCTACAGTCAAAATGACTTATAATCAACCAGCTAATAGATAACACAACCTTTGGAGGACAAATGCTGAATAAAACAAGATCAATATATGTAGTATTTTACATTGTCGCTTTTTCTTTGATAATTTCCTGTACTCCGGGTCCAAGTGCTCCCATATCGATAAAACCCTCAAGAAGCTACGATTTCGGCTCAGTTGTATATGGACAAAGTGCAAGCAAAGATTTCGTCTTCAGTAATAAATCTGATGTTTCAATCACTATAACTTCAATTCAGATTACCGGTACCGATGCATCGCAATTTACAATTACTGCTGGTGGAAACGCGACAACCGTTGCATCAAATGCCACCCATACGATTTCTGTCAAATTCACACCTATCGGCGGAACAGCATATGCTGTTCTTCGCGTTAAATACAATGACGCAAAAGGAACACCAGTTGAGATTCTAGTCGAGTTAAACGGTGATTGTAGTGCAAAGCCACAATTTGCCATTAACGCGTCTGGAACACCACCATCTTACGATTTTGGGTCGGTTTCAAGCGGGAGTTATGCAGACCATACTTTTACAATCACGAACAGCGGTATCGTCGATCTAACGATTTCAAACGTTACATTGAGCTTGAATAATTACATGATATTATCAGGTTTTACCGTTGGAACACCGGAAATAGTTGATAAAGGAACGACACATCAGCTGACAATCAGATTTACCCCAACAAGTTCTGGTGCTGCAAACGCAACTCTTGCGATTACTCATAACGCAAGTAATGTTGCATCGCCATTCAACGTTAATTTGACAGGTGAAGGGAAATCTCGGACTTTCAACACTACGGTTTCTGGCAATCCGTTGACACTCGATTTAGGAAGTGCTTTCAGTGGTGTAGCGAAAGCCATTAATACGATTACGGTTACCAACACGGGTTTTGACAATCTTCAGATATCGAACATAACAATTTCAGGTTCAGCATTTGCAATAAAATCAGGATGGTCGGGAACACCGACTGATGTCGGTCCATCACCTGCTAAACTCGATATCGAGATTGAGTTTGACCCGCCAACAACCGGTAATTTCAACGAAAAGATAACTTTTGCTCATAACGGTTCAAATGTTACATCGCCAACGGAAATTGTTTTGAAAGGTGTTGGTACATCAAATTATACTGTTGAAACTTTCCCGATGTCGCCGATTTCATTGTCTGGCGGAACATTTGTAATACTCAATAATGATGATTTTAAACAATTTCCAATTGGATTTACGTTTAATTTTTATGGCAATAATTATACAAATGCATACATGTGTTCAAACGGATATCTCGGTTTTGGTGACCCTACGACTGATTACGACTGGTATGAAGAAAATTATCCACTTCCAAAAGCTAATACTCCAAACAATACGATTATGATTTTTGCGACAGATATGAATCCACTACATGGTGGAACAATCAAGTACAAAGTTGAAGGTTCAGTGCCGAACCGCGTTTTAATCATCCACATCTCAGGTTTAGAGGACTGGGAACAGACTGGAGTAGTATCCGGTCAGATTCGGCTATATGAAACATCAAACATGATTGAGCTTAGATATCCTTCAACAGGGGCATTCGACTGGCCTTCCGGCTCGTATGACGTTCTTGTCGGCTTGGAAAATAAAGATGGCACGAAAGGTGTTGATTACAATGGAGTTTTGTCTAATCCTGTAACTACAGAACCAGTTTCAAACATCAGATATAGATAGATATGTTTTTATTGGTGCAGTGCAAGAGATACGAGATGAAAGTTGACTGCAAAAGAATTTTAACGTACGACGATGAGTAAATACATAACTTAGATGGTTTTGGGGGGAGTGGGAAATGGAGGTTACAATGAATAGAAATTTAGTTCTGATTGCTGTATTTATTATTGCAGTGGTGGCAACATCTTGTACAACGACATCCGTGAGCGTAACAATTGTTCCGAAGGATTATAATTTCGGGACTATTACTTTCGGTGAATCAGCTTCGACTGACATCATTTTAACTAACAAGTACAATGTTGATATTTCTTTAATATCAACCAATCTTCAAGGCTTAAATCCACAGCAGTTCGTTGTTATTGCCGGAGGTTCACCAGGCACTCTTATTCCCGGAAAGAATAGTACTCACACGATTTCCGTGTTGTTTACACCAACAGGTGGTGCTGCACAAGCATTACTTGTCATCAATTATACTGACAATAAAGGCAGACCCAAGTTTTTGGAAGTTGAACTCAAAGGTGACTGTCTTGCCGTTCCACTTTTTGAAATAAGTGTTACGAATACACCTCCCAGCCATGATTTCGGCACGTTGAATCTTGGGCAATTTTTGGATTTCACAATCACAATTGACAATACCGGTATTGCTGACCTGAATATTACTGATATTCAAATTGGTGGTACTGATTTCATTGTTTTCTCCGGATGGACAGGTGTTACTGTTGTTGTTGCTCCAGGTACGAACGTTGATATTGTTGTACGATTTGAGCCGACAGTAACTGGCACATTACAGGACACAATTTCAATTACCCATGATGCAACAAATGACGTTTCACCCTTTGATATTGCATTGTCAGGCATTGGTACGGATCCTCAATTTGCAACGAATATCGCTGGAACTCCACCAGAGATTGACTTCGGATTGCTTTTTACTAGTGCACCTGCGGTATCACAAAAATTCGAAATCAGCAACATAGGCACAGGCGATTTAGTTATTTCGAGTATGCAGATAACCGGAAATGAATACTCAATAGCTTCAGGTTGGTCAGGAACACCGATAACAATTATTGCTAGTGCAAAGGTTGAAATTACATTGAAATTTAACCCAACATCCGACGGTGTAAAAAATGGCACAATCTCAATCGCACATTCAGCATCGAACGTTGCTTCTCCATATGAAGCGAATCTTTTAGGTGAGGGGAAATCGAATTACACTGCTGAAACGTTTACGAAGGGAATGACGCCGATATCTGGCGGTAGTACCCTATATCTCAGTGATGACGATTATCAATCAATCCCAATTGGTTTCACATTCAACTATTATGGCAACGATTACACCAATATTTATGTTTGTTCAAACGGTTTTGCAGGATTTGGTCCAGGACTCACTGATTACGACTGGTGGGAAGAATTCTACCCGTTACCGAGTAGTTATACCCCGAACAACACAATTTATTTGTTCTCATGCGACCTCGATCCGTCATATAGTGGTTCAATCAAGTATAAGCTTGAAGGGAGTATGCCGGATAGAGTTCTAACAATCGAGTACAGCAATGTTCCTGATTATGATTTGACGGGCTATGTAACTGGGCAGATCAAAATCTATGAAACGGCGAACTACATTGAACTTCATTATTCGACATCGGGGATGAGTTGGCCCTCAATGGGTTGGACGGATATTATCATTGGGCTTGATGATATGAACGGAACAAAAGGTGTTGACTACGATGGAGTAAACCACAATCCAGCAACATATACTGAACCAACGACAAATATTCGCTATAAATGATATGCAGACTTTCTGTGTCATTGCGAGGGAGTGCAACGACAGTCGCAATCTCACAGGTTTATTGGTGATTCACAAACCTACCCTTGTTCCCAAACTCTG
>CAYZQB010000088.1:0-12073 GCA_964480395.1 uncultured Planctomycetia bacterium | reverse complement strand
CAGCTCAGCATGTTCATTTACGGTGCGCATTATCATGCGAAACCTGATGACCCAACACCTGTGTTCGCCCCTTTTGGTTCAGGATGTTCGCAGTTTTACACAGTTTTTGAAGATTTTTCAGTGCCACAAGCAGTAATCGGAGCGACTGATGTTGCGATGCGGGACAGATTACCTGCTGATACTTTGGCATTTACTTGTACAAAACCGATGTTCGAACGTCTTTGCATGCTTGACGAACGAAGCTTCCTTTTCAAACCGTTCTGGCAAAATCTACTTAAAAAACGCAATTGTTAATATTATCAATCTTTATGTGATGAAATAAGACTTGAAAGACGAATGTCATCAAGCTCTTTTGCTGAGAAAACACCAGCATTATACAAATTTAAAAATTCCTCTGAAACACCTTGGTTAAACACAATCATATCGTCAGTGTTTATCGTTATCTGAATACCATTGTCATACAATATCCTCGCAGGATGTGCTTTCATCTCCGAAACTCGACTCAGCATTACATTGCTTGTGGGACAAATATTCAACCTTATTTCGTTATCAGCGAGGAATTTCATGACACTTGGCGACGTTGCAGCGGAAATCCCGTGCTGAACCTCATCCAGCTCAAGCTCCTCGACCGCTTCCTGAATTTTCTCTGCAGAACAAAACTCCCCCGCATGCGCCTTCAATTTCATCCCCTTGGCTTTAGCATGCATCCATGTTTTGCGATAATCTTTCGACTCCTGCAAATCCTCGACCCCGTACAAATCTATCGACTGAAAATATCCGGTATCAATAAATGGAAGCATCTTTTCATGCGCAAGTTTTGGTTCGATTTTCTTGCCGATGCCAAGTTCTGCATGGAATTCTGTCGCAGGCGCATATTCAGCACTGGCTTTTTCCAGAAATTCCGTCAATTCATACGGAAAATCGTAAAATTTGGAACTAATGTTCGCATCAATACTCATCTCAAGCTCAGTAACACCGTCGAAATCCACCTGCATAAACGCTGCGATAAGCGTCAATTCATAGGTATGTCTGTCCACGATGTACGGCATAATGTGTGCGTGAATCCAGTCCTGCATTTCATCCAGGTCGCGCATTTTGTCGGGTGCAGGAGTAATGTCGGTATCAAATAACTTATTGAACACTTCAAGACTTCCACCAAGCACTCCATGATTATGAAAATCACCCTTCGGCAATCGTCTGAGTGCTGCAAGGTTTCCTGTTTCTAACGCTTTGATAAATTCTGAACTATCTGTCATTTCAGCCAATTAGTATATTAAGTCTGTTGAGATGTTCTGCACGTATAGCTTATCATTTTTCTGCTCTAACTTATAATTGAATTCCTTCAGCTTTTCAATGAAAATATCCTTGTGAAGCGTGAGCGTTCCTGTCATCTGCGACCATTCTGCGTACATATCATAAAGTTTATCCACTTTAAGATTCTTATTTTCAGCATTCTGTGTGCGTTCGTCCATAAACATCCTTACAAATTCACCATAGAATTCTCCTTCATCTCCGTCCATCACACCCTCCGCAAATGCTGTTTTGCCAATGATTCTTTCAATAAATTCCCCTTTACTTCTGAAAAATTTAACAGTATAAACTAATAATAAAACTATCTGTAAAGACAAACAAATACTGATACTTGTAAAAAATATATAATCCCCTTTTAGCAAAACTGAATATAAAAATAAAAAGTCACAAATATATTTAAAGATTACTATTCCCAATATATCATTAATATTTTTTATAAATATTCTATCTAAAAACTCATTGTATTTAGTAAAATATTTTTTCATATCGAAAAATAGTAAATAGAATGATACTAAAAAGAGTAGATAAATTATAGTTATTATTCCATAGTTCTCTAAATATTCGAATTCCATATATCTAAAAGGAATTATTAAAATTAAAGATAGAAGTAGCATAGACAGCGATATAAATATTAATATTTTAATAATTGTCGAAATTGTCTTTATTTTGCGTTCGTACATAATTCACCTTTAAATTGCGTAACTTCATATTATATAATGGGTTTAATTCCTGTAAATGGAGTTTCTATGCCAAAGTACAAGTACCTGCCGCCAAAATCAGTCAAAAAGCTTGGAAATATCGAGCTTATCGCAAAGCAGATTGTAGAAGGTTTTATTGCCGGTCTGCATCGGTCTCCTTTTCATGGCTTTTCAGTGGAATTCGCTGAGTACCGTGAATATACTCCCGGCGACGACCTGAAGCATTTGGATTGGCAGCAATTTGCGAAAAGCGACAGATATTACATCAAGCAGTATCACGAGGAGACGAATTTACGTGCATGGATTGTTCTTGATACTTCCGCGTCAATGGGTTTTGCAGGCGGTGAAGCATCGGAAGGTCTGACAAAATATGAATATGGTGCCTACCTTGCAGCATCGCTGATGTATCTGCTGCAAAAGCAGGGGGATAACATCGGGCTTGTTACGTTTTCGGATGAAATTAACAAGGTTTTACCTGCCAAATGTGGGCAGTATCATTTGCAGGAATGTTTGCGTACGATTGAGAAAACTTTGCCTGAAGGTGAATCAAGCATTGCGGAAATTGTACATAAAGTAGCAGAAATGTCAACTCGTCGTTCATTAATTATTATGATTTCAGATTTGTATGATGAGCCCGATAAACTCGTGAAAGCGTTCCAACATCTTCGTCACAACAGGCATGAAGTTCTGCTTTTTCAGATTTTAGACAATGCAGAATTAAATCTACCTTTTGCAGGCATGATAGAATTTCGCGATATGGAAACACGGGGAAAACTGTTAATAAATCCTAATTTATTGCGCGACGATTACAAAAAGGAATTAGATAAAGCAATTAAAACGTTTGTTAAATCCTGCTCAGACAGCAATATCGATTATCGATTGCTTGATACTTCCGTGCCTTTTGAGCTTGCGCTTGGTATGTATTTGAATAAAAGAGCAAGACTCAGCTAGCATTTTTAGGTTTATAATAGATAATAAATAGCAAACCGATTATCGAAAAAAGAATTAATATTCTATCTAATACATAGTAATTATTTTTATATTTTGCAGAAATATTCTTAGTTATCTTATCGATTGCATCGTTGTTATTTATTGTATCTATTTTTGCAATATTTTCTGAAACGTTGGATATATCGGGATTAACAGCATAGTTTTTTTGATTGAAGGATAATATTCCACCTGAATTTAACATCAATTTGAAGTCATTAATGCTCTTTTTATCTGTGATAGAAATCTTCTTTTCAATCCACTTATTATTAATGATTTTTTGAACATCAATATCAATTACTTTTGGATTTAATTGATTAACGTTTTGATTTATTAACAGCATTATCTCATCAATAGAATAACTTGTATATTTATTACGGATAATTATATTTTCACCACTCATATAATCCAATAAATTCAATATCAACATCAACATCGAAGTATTATTATCGTATATTCTTGAGTTAATTATAGCTCGTAATATATTACCTCTTTCTAAAATCCCAACAAGAGTATTTATATCAGACAATATCATCTGCTCATGCCATTTCGCAGATTTCAGCTCAATTATCTTAGCATCACTAAAATCTAATTCTGAAACAGAAATACCTTTAAGTAATTCGTTTGGTACTACTTTCAAAGGGTCAACAATTTCAATATTTCCTTTAAGATCGAACCATTTATTATCATTCATATTAGCAAAATAAATGATGGGCTTACTATAATTTTCAGGGATCTCTGTACTTTTTGCAATTAGCCAGGCATCAATGTTTTTATCATTCATAAAATCAGAATAATCTTTTAATGCTACTTTATTGCTAATTTTATTGAAAAACTTTATGAAATCATTGTCAAAACCAACAGCACCAATTTTGTAAATCGTATTTTCTGCGAAATATTGGTTTATTCTGTTATCCAAAGTAATTAAGCCATATTTGTCGGTAATATCATTCAAAATAACAGCGTTTTTCACGGTGTAATCCGAATTTAGTACTAAACCTTTGTTATTTATTCGCTTCAGCGTGTAATAATCATCTGTTATTCTATTTAAACGGACCAAAATAGATTCGTTGTCAAAACCTATGAATTCTGGAAATATCGGAATTTCGGTAAATGGAGGATTTATCACTATTAAATTCTTAACATTATTAATATTCTCATTAACATTATAGGGTGTGAAAATAATCGCAATCGAGTTTGAATCTTTTGGAGAATTATGGATAAATGAATTAAGTTTTAACGTGTAATCGTGATAATTAATAAATCCTGATGTTTTAATGTTAGCCAAATAACTCCTAAGCTGGCTTATATCCATATCTTTTTTATGCATATGCAAAATCGGTAAATAAACGCTATATTTTGCATTTTTATTTATTTTCGAACAAATATTATTCACTATGGTTTCATGACAAAACACAATACCTTTTCTTCCATCTGAAACACTATTATTCATAAACTCGGAATCGTCTAAAAAAATACTTATATTCAGAGAATCTTGTTTGGAATACGAGATAGATAATTTTGCAATTGAAAGAGAAACAAATAACAACACAAAAATAATTAATAAAGTAAATAAATCGATTCTTGACTTTTTACTTCGAGATAATTTTTCAATTTCATAAATCTTTTTCCAGATGAGCAATGATGAAACTGTCAATTTTCTAGGTTTTTTTGAAATTAATAGAAAAACTAAAACAATAGGTATTGATATTAATGTTGTAAGCCAGATTGGATAAATAATTTCCATAATAATCTACTTATAGCAAATATAAATGTTTCATCTTTATCTTTCAGTATCACCAGCCATTCCGAAAGATATTAAAATCTGATTCAAAATCTCTTTGTTTTCTGGCTTTATCGGCACAAGCGGTAGTCTAACACTCCCATTATATCTACCCAGCAGCATCAACATAGTCTTCACCGGCACCGGATTCGTCTCGATAAACATCGCCTTCGATAGCGGATATAGCTTATTACTGATTCTCAACGCTTTCTGAAATTCACCTGCCTGCCAGGCATTGTAAATCTCTAAAATATCACCTGGCACAATATTACCAACCACAGACACAACACCGACTCCTCCGAGAGCGTACATCGAAAGCGACAAAGCATCATCACCAGACAGAATCTCAAGATTCGTACTACGCGCAATCTCTGTAACCTGGTCAAGATTCCCACTCGCTTCCTTAATCGCAACAATATTTTCAATCTCCGCAAGACGCTTAACCGTATGCGAATTCATATTCACCGAAGTCCTACTCGGGACATTGTACAAAATAATTTTAATGTCAACGGCATTCGCTATTGCTTTATAATGTTGATACAAACCTTCCTGCGTAGGCTTATTGTAATATGGAGTAACAATCATCGCACCGTCTGCACCAGCTTCTTTCGCCTGCTTCGTCAATTCAATAGTTCGGGCAGTATCATTGGTTCCAGTACCAGCAATAATCTTAAATCCCAATTCACCCGAAACCTCAACCGATTTCTCAATCATGCGCCGATGTTCGTCGATGCTCAATACAGCACCTTCACCGGTCGTACCGCAAACAACTATTCCATGCACCTCATGATCCATCAAAAATTCAAGATGCTCTCTATATATTTCATAATCGATCTTACCTTCACTGGTAAAAGGGGTAATTGTTGCGACATAGATACCTTCAAACATAATCTCCTCCAAAGAGAATTAACACATAAATTACAAAGCTTCCATAGAGTAAGTCATGAACGTTTTAATAGAAGTAAACATTTATGCAGATGTACCTGCGTTTTTTAATATTCTGGCTGATTTCGTTTGCTTTTACTTACAAACTCACAAAGCTCAAAACAAGCCAAAACCCTTAGTTTATTTAAAGTGTGTTCCCTTTCCGACACTTTTGAAAATTTTTTTACACAAAAATGATACTATATGATTAACAAATTCAAACAAATTATTAAAACTATTACCCTAGTTAATTATTAAACTAATTTAAATAACCTTGATACCCAAATTTAGTCTTATGGAGGAAGAAACGATGAATAAATACATTATCCCGGTGATTCTTATTATCGCATTCATAGTAATTGCATTGTTATTTTTTCCAAGCTCAGACGAGAAAAAGATTCGCGATATAATACACGAATGCGAAACTTGCTTAATCGATAAGAACATTAAGCCAATAATTGATTATCTTGACGAACGCTTTATAGTTCCTGAGTATAACCTTGATATTGATGATATACTTCACGAAAATTTCGCTAAAAAAACGCTGCATTACTTTGATAATCTCGATGTTCGCAAGATAAACATTGAAATTGACGAAAATTCAGCACGTGCATATATGATTGTAAGAGTTACAAATTCAAAATTGAAATATAATTTGCCGTTTGAAGTTAATGCGGAATTGGTAAAAAGGGATGAGAATTGGCGATTCACAATTGTTAATATCACACCCTACAAAATCGAACAATAATGCTGGAGTGTTTATGCCGACTTTATCTGCCCTGGAATACTTACAAAAAGATACTGAAATTACTGAAGTTTTGGCAATTGTAGGCGATGAGCGGTTTCTGCAGATAGAATCACTTGAAAAATTCAAACTGGCAATCGAAAAAAAGTACGGCATGTTCGAGCTTACATCGTTCACATCAAAGCAAACGGATGTTGCACAGGTGCTTGATGAAGTTCGAGCGGGTTCACTTTTCAGCAGTAAGCATCTGGTAATTCTTGATGTTCCGACAAAATTTTTCGATAAAAAAACGACGAAGGAAGCAATACAAAATTACATTAAAAAGCCGTCAAAGTCCGGGTTTCTTGTGATTATCGTACCAAAACTTAACAAAAACAGCACATTACACAAAGCAATCAACAAATCAGCACTTCGTATTGAATGTGATGCGATAAAAGCGTATAAACTTGCGGATTTCGTACGCACCCGAGCTAAACAATATGGACTTAAATTTGAGACTGATACGCTTGATTTTTTCGTGGAATGTGTTGGTGGTGCTGTCGGACCAGCGGCGAGTGAGCTTGACAAACTATCGATTTATCTTGGCAGTAAAAAGACTGTCAGCAAGCAAGATATCGAGAATGTTCTTGGGTACACGGGCATTGGTAACGTTTGGCAGCTTATGGATGCAATGGTAGCAGGAAACACCGATGAGACAACAAAGCAGGCGTACACTCTGATGGAGGCTGGCGAAGAACCGATAGCGCTCATCCCTCTGGTTATCGGACAGGTAAAGAATCTGTGGGTAGCGATTTCGAGCTATAACGAAGGTGCAACGTCGGACAATGCAATGAAACTTGCGGGAATCCCAGCGTTTAAGTGGAATGAATGGCGCAAATATCTGGATTTGTATGATACAGCACTATGCAACAAGCTCCACCAGAAGCTTATCAAAGCGGATTTAGACATTAAACTGTCAAATGTGCCGAATCATTTTATCTTCGAAAACCTGGTACTATCGATCGCGCGTGAGATCCAACTTTTCAGGAAGAAAGCACGTATATCCAGAAAATTTGCTCCAAAGCGGTATTAATCATGGAAAATAAAAAAAGTTTACCTATTACAAGAGTGTTTGCTCATGACTCGCAGAAGATTGATGATGATGTCATTACTGAGTACGAACTTGTGCTAATTCTCAACAGAAAGAAGATTGCAACATTACTTTGCACACCAGAATTTATCAATGAATTGATTGTCGGACACCTTTTTTCTGCTGGAATTATTAACTCTTACAACGATTTATCCGCGTTGAACATTGAAATTATCGACAATTCAGCGCATATTAGTTTACCCGGAGTTGAAATTGATGAAGCAAATCTCATCAAAGGCGGCGATCCCGAAGCTTTTACAAGGGTTGTTCCCAAACTCGATGTTGAAAATACTATTAGTGTTGACCGTGAGCAAATATTTGAACTTATGGACAAATTCAAGGATGCGTCTAAGCTTTTCGAGGCGACTGGTGCAGCACACAGCAACTGCCTTTGCTCTGAAACAGAATTTCTGATTTTTTCAGAAGACGTTGCAAGACATAACGCAATTGATAAAACTATTGGCAAAGCAATGACCCAGCGAATTTCGCTTGATGATAAAATCCTCATCGCATCATGCAGAGTCTCAAAAGCATTGTCGCTGAAAATCGCGCATGCACGAATCCCGATCATCGCTTCTGTGTCAGCAGTTACCGATGCTGCAGTCGAAATCTGCAATAATGCCGGTATCACACTCATCGGCTTTGCCCGAGGTAAACGCATGAATGTTTACACGCATCCAAGTCGCATAAAATAAGGAGAAATTATGGATAAAAAAGATATATTACTTCTGATTGATAAAGCAATTGACGCAAGTAAATTCTCGCATTCACCTTATTCGAACTTCAAGGTCGGAGCAGCATTGAAAACCAAAGAAGGCAGAATTTACACTGGATGCAACATCGAAAACGCCTCATTCGGACTCACAATCTGTGCTGAACGTACTGCAATCTTCAAAGCAATATCCGAAGGTGAACATGATTTTGCTGCTATTGCTGTTTATGCAGACACTGGCGCAAATCTCATAAGTCCATGCGGTGCTTGCCGACAGATTATCAGCGAATTCTGTCCGAATGCTGAGGTTATAATGTGCAACGGGGAGAAAAATTATAGGATTATGACACCAGGACAATTATTACCATTCTCCTTTGGCGATAAAGACCTCAAAAAACCTACAATCGGTTAATTTCACCTTCGAAAATGAGCAGATATGCGAAATAAATGCTGGAAGTCGTTACCATGAGGATTATTGACAAGGCAGCTACGTATTCATCCGCGCTGTAATGGATGAGATTATAAATATTCGTGGAAATCAGCAAGTAACCTGGTGGTGAAATTATCTGACCCAAAACAACCTCACCGAGTGAAAACACCATAATTAAAAGCCCTGCGCTGATTATTGGTTTGATTGTCAAAGGAATATAAAGTCTCCAGTATATGCTGCGCTCCTTAAGTCCTGAAACCGCAAGATTTTCCGCCAGCGAGGGGTGAATATCCTGAACAGCATTGAAAACTGCACGCACGACAAACGGCGAAAATAGAATTGCATAGCTAATCACGAGTGAGAACACGTTTGAGCCTGCAATTTTCATGATTCCAAGTGCAACGAGAACGCGCGGGAAGGCGAGTGGGAGGATTGCCAGCGAAATCAACAGCAGATTCAGTTTATTCCTTTTTTTCGCAAGAACTATTGCCCAAAAACTCCAAATTATCATCGCAATTAGTGCTGCAGTTGCTGCTACAAACAGACTTCGCAATATATCGCCGCCCGAATTCTGTAATGCTTTTTTAAAAGTCCAGAGACTTTTTATGCGTTTGCCAAGCATCAGCATTGGTGTTACAGCACTGAGGAAAAATATCAACGCAGGCAGAATCGTCGCAATCAGAAGCGTCAGCAAATCGTGAGAATGTCTGCTACTCTTGCTGTGAGCAGAAACAGTATGCCTTTTCATCCTTGTTTCTGTGCGGAAAAGCAGGATGACAGCGGGAATGAGGATGATAAACATTAGCGTTCCATGAGCAGCAGGCACTGCAAACCTACGCCAGTCAAAATAAGTGTCAAAAGTTGCGTAAATCGTTGTTGGCAGCGTATTTATGTTCAAAAGTGCAGGAACACCGAAGTTGTTGATTGCGAGGATAAAAACGATAATCGCGCCTGAGATAAACGACGGGAGCAACAACGGAATTGTCGCATGCCTTGCTGTAAAAATTCTGCCAGAGACCAATTTCATCGCTTCGATGTGCCGATAATCGAGCCGACGCAGACCTTCGATAAGAAACATCATCAGTACGGGGAAAAGCCAGATTGCCAGCACAAATGAAGCAACGAAAATGTTGTTATAATCGAACTTCACACCCGTAAAAACCTGATAAATGCTTGAAAAAGTAGAGTCAGGCATGAGAATATCCATGAATGCTCGACACAGGACGTAAGGCGGGAGAAGCAATGGCACAACAAGAATTGCCCGGAAAAATTTCGAGAGCTTGTCAGGAAGCCGGGTAATACACATCACACTCGGTATGCTGAGGATCGATGCCCAAACAACAGTCAACACACCGAGAAGCATAGTATTTAGCAAATATACAAAATGTCTTTCAAAATTGTTTATTTCGATAATCGGCGATGGACCAAGCAAGATTTTATATGGCTGTCCGAAAGTACCCTCAGCAGGTAAAATCGCAATCCAAACGATATAAATCATCGGGAGCATCGGCAATATTGCAGGCAGGAAATAAAAAATAGTATTGTTAATACGTTTTAATGCATTGTAAATTAGCTTACGCACGGAATCCTCGGCAGATTTATATCCAATAAATGAGATTTTATCAGATTTATTGTTATACAAAATAGTTTTGTTGGAGCAGATATGTGTGATTATACAAAATTCGAAATCCTTCTAACCAGGAAGCAGATAAACAGCAAGGTTGCAGAGATTGCAGAGCAGCTTAAAATCAAGCTTCAGAAATACAATGAGCACAATGTTATCCTCGTCGGGCTTCTCAAGGGTGTTGTGTTTTTCTTCGTTGACCTTGTAAGAGCACTGGATAATCCATATTACAATATTGAATTGATAAAGGTTTCAAGTTACGTCGATGATAAATCTACAGGTGAAGTGAGAATTAAGAGCAGACTCGGTGAGCTTGACGGCAAAGTTATCGTTCTCATCGATGATATAATTGACACTGGTAGAACTTTTCAGGTATTGACAAAATATATTTTGGAGCGTAATCCGCAAGAGCTTATTTCCGTTGCATTTCTGGACAAACCTGAGCGGCGCATAGTAGATTTCCATCCAGATTTCTCAGGATACAAAATTCCTGATGAATTTGTGGTCGGCTACGGTCTCGATTATAATGATAAGTTCAGATGCCTGTCAGATATTCGAATTTACAGCAATAATCAATCATAGGAGTCAGATATGTATGCAGTAATTTGTGGCGGAAGTAAAGGAATTGGTCGAGCGGTTGCAGAAGCACTTGCATTCCGCAAATACAACCTGATGCTTAACTCTCGCAACAAAGAAGACCTGCTTAAAACCGCTGAGGAGATACGCAAAAAATACAATGTCGAGGTCAAGACTTTTACGGGAACACTGTGTGAAAAAGCTGTCTGCGAAGGTTTGATTGAGGAAGCGTTCGATAAATTCGGGCGTATTGATGCATTACTCGTAAATGCGGGTGGTCCAATCCCAGGTGAATTGGAGGATGTAAAGGATGAGGACTGGCAGCATGCATTCGAGATTACGCTTATGCCAGCGGTTCGGCTCATTCGCACTGTTCTGCCATTCATGCGAAATCAACATTATGGGCGTGTTGTCGCTATCGAAAGCATCTCGGTGAAACAGCCGGTGGATAATCTGATACTCAGCAACTCAATCCGCCCCGCTGTCGTGGGACTTTTCAAAACCATGGCACTTCGGGAAGCAGAGAATAACATAACTTTCAATGTTGTTGGACCTGGCTTTACTAACACAAAACGGCTTGAGAGCTTGTTCGAAGCACGTGCAAAAGCAAGCGGTAAATCTGTGGAGGAAATCACGCAGAACGCAAAAGACAGCATTCCCATGGGTAGATTTGCGCGAACTGGTGAAATTGGTGAGTTGGCAGCGTTTCTCATGACAAAAGACTCGATGTATGTTACCGGACAGGTGATTCTCGCGGACGGCGGCGCATATTCCGCCACCTGGTAGTGTTCAAACCTACCCATTGTCATTCCCGTGAAAACGGGAATCCAGGCATCCTTGATGCATTTTTTTTAACCACGAAATACACGAAAAGCACGAAAAGAATAATTGTCATTGCGAGAGAGTAAAGCGACCGTCGCAATCTCATGAGTTATTGATGATTCCCAAACACACTCACGATTTACATTCATCATAAATCGTTGTTCTTTCTTCGCTATCGCTGACAAAAAGCGCGAAATGAATTACTAAAACTTTTGTGCTGCAGTAACCTCGCACAGCTCCTGAGATTCTTATGCTTCGCTCAGAATGACATTGTAGTGTTTACAAAACCTAAGGCATCGATTTAGCGATAGGTAGCGTTTTGCAGGCGTCAG
>CAYZQB010000087.1:0-12220 GCA_964480395.1 uncultured Planctomycetia bacterium | reverse complement strand
CGACAATTAAAACCTTGCTTCCGTCCCGGATTTCCGGTGCAAGAACTTCAAACCAATAGGGCAGGAACCGATTGACTGTGTCTTTCAGGCACTCGGTCAGCGGAAGCTCAGCATCGGTCAAATCGCTGTAACGCTCGTCATTCCCCGGATATCTTTCATCGTCCTTCTGCAGTGCCGGCGGTTGAATGTCGTAACTGCGTCGCCAAATTTTCACCTGCTCTTCCCCGTGTTTTTCCGCAGTCTCCGCTTTATTCAGCCCCTGCAATCCTCCATAATGCCGTTCGTTCAAACGCCAAGAGCGATAAACGGGAAGCCACATCAAGTCCATTTCCTCCAAAACTATCCAAAGCGTTTTAATTGCACGTTTCAGCACAGAGGTGTACGCCACATCGAATCTAAATGCAAGTTCTTTCAGGATTTTCCCGCCTGCATGTGCTTCCTGAGTACCCTTTTCTGTCAATCCGACATCAGTCCAGCCGGTAAACCGGTTTTCATTGTTCCAAGTACTCTCGCCATGTCTGATTATGACTAATTTTTTCATTTATTTACTCCTGATTATTGAACATGACAAAGTAAAGTGATTTATACCAGCAAAGTGTGCTGTGTTTGGAAACAACTTCTGACAATTTTGTCAGTTTTGCGTAATTTTTCCAATTTCTTCAACTTGAATGCTTCTCAAGCTGATTCATCATGCCTGCAAACTCAAAATTTTCAGCACACTCCTAAACCTTCATTATAAAGTACCCAAAAAAACATTTTTTATAAATTCTCGAGTTTTCAAGGATTTCATGGATTTTTTCATGAAATTATTGTGGTTGTTCACTTAGTATAATGGAGCTTACGTTAAAATGAAGAAAGAACTTTGGGATACATTAAAAATGAAAAATAATTCTGCTGCCATGCAATTTTATCGAACCATGACTGATAAATGACGTTAGTGTTATTGAAAAAGATTTTTTTTCTGTTATTTTTACGTCTATATGTGATTTCAATTAACCATTTTCGAGGGATGAGATGAGCAAAGCAAAATACTTAATTACGCTTGTATTCGTATTCTTAATGCTTTCAGGATTTTTTACAAGTACTTCCTTAGCAAAGAATGAGAGAGAACTTGCAGAGAAACTTGCCCAGCAATTTAAGTTTTATGAATTGGCTGAGGAAATTCTTCTCAAGGAACTTGACCGCACAGATATCACAGATAAGGATAAAGAGGTTGATTACAAGTATAAATGTGCAGAATCCTTACGGGATGTTTACAAATGGCATGCAGCACATCTGGAAAGATTGAATCAACCTGTGAAAGCGAAGGAATATCGGGACAAAGCTGAGAAATTGATGGATGAATGGACAGAGAAACGTTATGGTGACGATGAAAGAGGTCAAATTTTCCGTGCTGGTCAAATTCTAACCGATGGTTCAAATCTAATCAACAGAGCAAAATTTGAAGAAGACCCGACAAAAAGACAAGAACTCCTGAGCGAATCTGAAGATAACTTCCGCCGTGCACTTGCAATATATCAGGCAATCGCTGAAAAATACATTCCTATGATAGATGAAATTCTATCGGGCATTGACGATCCTGATGACCCAGAATACCAGAATTGGATAATCAAATATAATCTGCTTAAAATATCCTGGTACCATTGGTCAAAAGCTCTGTATTATCTTGGTAAAATGGGCATTAATACAGATGAGAATTATAAGATCGCCCTTAAACAAATTGACACAATGTCATTCGAGATTTCCGCTGATGCAATCGCATATCGTGCACTTCTTCTGCAAGCAGATATTCAGTATGAGCAGGAAAAATACTCCAAAGCAGTTAGTTCCTGTGACAGTGTATTAGACCTTAAGATTACATTGCCTGACTGGAGCGAAGCTCAACAGAAAGAAGTCAACGAACTCAGACAAGAAGCGTTTTACAAAATTGCACAAGCATCGATGGCGCTAAAAAAATATGAAGATGCTGTTACATATCTGCGTAAAATGATTGATGTTGATTACAAAGATTTAACTCAGGACTGGTATGTCAAACTTGGCAGACTATTACGCGCTGAAGCTCAGATTAAAATGGGTGAGGATCCCGCTGAAGTAATTAAAGAAGAATCATTTAGCAGTTTCAGAAAAGATCCTGAAGAATTTTTCAGAAGAAAATATTATGATGTGCTTGCAAGCATCGGCAGATATCCTGAACTCAATCTTAAAACCCGGATTATTTGCGCTAGGGCAGCGTACGACCAGAACAGATTAACTGATGCTGTACCGATTTATCAACTTGCACTCAATCAGCTTGACGACGAAATGGATTATGAGCGTTATGCACCTGAGATTTACTTCCGTGTTGGTGACAGTTTCCAGAAGAATTGGCGTTTTGCTGAAGCTGCTACCGTTCTCATCGAAGGTGCACAAAGACTTGTTTTTCTTAATTTCAAATATGCGAATACAAAAGATGTGCCTGTTCATATGCAAGAGAATTTCAGCTTAAAACAACGTTTTCTTTTCATGGACGACAGTAAGAAGTATCAAATTGAATTAGTTAAGAAAATCGCGGTTACTTTGGCAGAGAAAGCACACAAAAACGCAATCTGGCTTCCGGGTGCAACAGATCTTGGAACACAAACATACATATTCGCTCGTGATATTGAAACGCGGAAAAGTATTATTGAAGGTATTGTCGGCGGTTCTGAAAAAGCACAGCAAATCAACTTCCAGACGGAAGTGTACGACAAAAGATATGTCCAGAAATGGAAAGAATATAAGAACAGCAACGAGGAAAAAGCGAATTTTTACTCGACAATAGCAGCATTCTCAGCATTAACAAGGATTGTAGGAGAACGAGGATACCTCAACAGCTTGTATAACAGTGCTGATTTAATGCAGATTCAGTACAAATTGATTGAAAGCGATAGGGACAAAAACGCCAGACCCTTCCCTGAGAAAGTTGACTGGGCACTTTCGGATTCGTTTGAAAATGGAACACGTAATTATTCCGGTGTGAAATTTTACCAATGGGAAAAATCGAGAATCGGTAATGACAATTTGCTTGGAATCAATGAAGACATGCAGAAAGTTCTAATTGGTTACCTTGATAAAATCCTCGACCAAACTGATGATCTAAAACTTCTGTACTACAATAAATCATTGTATTTCTACACGAAATTTATCTTCGAGACAATTCTCATCGATAAAATCGCTTTCGAGGAAACCCACAAAGGGATTTTCGACCAGAAACTTGAAATAATCGTAGATACATTCGGCAAGTACGTTAAGAAAATATACCAGAAAAAAATCGGTATTATCGTTGATGACAGCAATATCAAGGTTTCATCAGTTTTGGATGAAATGGTTGTTGCTGACATTCAATCTCTCATGGATGATTACAGCCGAAGCTGTCTCGATTTGGGCTTGCTTCTTCGGAGTAATCCCTGGAGTAAAAGTGGTTTTATGCGCGAAAAGATTTTGAAAGAACAAGCACTTCTGAGCAAAAAAGACCAAAAATACAAAGATAATCTCAAGAAAATCGAAGATTACATTGAACTCTCAAATGAAATCGAAGAAAATATTACTAATTACTGGGTCGATTATGACGGAAATTACGGCATTTATTTTACTGACAAGGAAAACGAACAAAATGATAAACTTCTTAGAAGCAAATACTTCGGCAGAGCGAAAACTGTCCTTTATCTTGCGTTTTATTTGCATCTGAAGTTTGAGAAATATTTCGAAGCAGAGCTGGATTATCTCGCATACTCGAACGTTTTTGCACAGGAAATGGATAAGGATGAAGAATTACGCAAGCGTGGATATAAGATGGTTCAAAACCTTGCGGACCATTTTGAGATGTACAATGTTAAGAAATTCGGCAGATACACTGACGCATATGCTTTTTTAGCACGAATAAGAGCAGACCTTCTAAGCAATAAGTTTGTTAGCATTGATGATATCAAGAAGGGCTTGAATACTGCAGCACTCGAAGACCGAATGGAGCTTAAGGACAACGAACAAGTTATCATCAACGATAAAGAAACACTAATGAATCTGCTTAAAAAGCAGGATTCCGACATATATCGTATGGTTGAGAACACACCATTTCAGAATTTTATAATTGATACCATGAAACAGTTCACTCAATGGGCGACTTCAAAAGAAACCGATAAAATCAAGCAATATTGCGATAAGCTCAATTATGACCTTCTTGAATCGCTTAAGACATACTATACAAGAGATTCTGTGAAAGACATCGAAGGCAAAGACATATTGGATGTATTCGCGGAAGAACTCATTGAAATCAGCAAGTCAGAAGGATCGACGAAAACACATCCGGTTATTTCGAGACTTTACGATAATTTCTTGATAGTTGTTTATATGGACAGACAATTCATTGCTGACAGAATTTTTGAAGTTATGAAAATTTACAAGGATAAATTTATCAATGTCGGCGCAAGAGCAGCAAAATATGAATACCTTTTCCAGAAACTTTACAGAGGTGAAAAAATCCATAGGAAAACTCTTCTGAAAGTCGGTCGGAAATTGTTTGATTCTGAGCAATATCCTCAAGCGATTGATTTCTTGCAGAATCTTATGACTCAGCTTGAAAACGATGAAGACATGAATATATTCAAAACGATTAATGGCGTAAGAGAAACAGGTCCTATTTCTTCAGATGAAAAGGATTTCAAGTCTGAGATTGTTATTCGATCGATGCTTGCAATTGCATACATGAATCTTGCCATAAAAGAAATCACATACACACCTGATAGCAAATACTTCAAACAAGCGGAATTCAACCTTGCAAGATTGTTCGATTTCATTAGATATCGATTTGAACAACAGCAGCTGGGAGAATACAAAGGCATGAATTGGGAGAAATCCCTTGACCAGTATTACTATCTGATAATGCTCAATTACAAAGAGCTTCTTGAGATGAAGTCTGCTTATATCATCAATAATGGCGGAACTTATGAAATTGATATGGATATTAACTCGAAAAGCATGAGACTTGACCTTAAGACTAGCAAAATGGTTTTATCCGGTGAGGATATCAAGTCCGTTGAAGCGGCAGATGCTGCCTTCACAACGCTTACAAGAGTACTTTGGATTTGCCATTATCTCTCGAATCAAGCAGCTAATTTCTCGCCTGATCAGAGAAAATACAAGTATCTAGATTATTATCACGCATACATTTTGATTGCTCAAATCGGCAATGAAAAAAAATATAATGAAAAACTTCTCAAGGCAAATGATGAATATACAAAGCTTTTGGGTAATAAAAACCTTGATGAAATCGTATTTTTCGGTGACCCGGAATTTTCGATTGAATTCAAAAAGCTGATTAGACAAATTGACAAACTCATTGAAGAAAGAAGTCTTAAACCGGGTAAATAATCAAAGTCATGAGAATTCAACAAAAGGAGAAAAATAGATGTTTGTGAACAAAGTAAAACAGAGTTTTGTACTTGCATTAATAGTTGTCTTGGCACTACCAGTCATCGGAAATTCCATCCTGAATGCTGCTCCAAAAGACATCATCGTATTCAAAAAAGACCCTACAAGCAATAAAGCACAAGTTACACGCTCAAACGGCAGCATTGAATCTATGGATCTTTATTATCTTGTGTACGAAACCGACGAAGGTAAAAGCAGATTCAGACCATGGGAAATCGAATGGATAAAATTCGGCGGAATCGATGATGCAGCAAGTGGAGGAAGCAGTTATAACGACGGTGTTTCATCACTGCAAAACGCTCAATGGGAAAAAGCTGCACAAGTTTTCGCAATAATGCTCAAACACACCGGACGCGATAAAACCGGTCCAGTATGGAAAATCAGTAAAAAAGAGCGTAGAGCAATGGTTCTTTACACAACATATTATTATCACGGTTATGCACTTCTTCAGCAGGGGCTTGAAAAACAAAAGATTGCCAGTCATTCATACGGTAAGATTCTCAAAATATTCCCTATCGGCTTGAGTAAATACGCAGAAAGAAAAAGACAGGAGGATTTCGGAAAAAATCCCGAAAAACTTGAAACGGTAAAGAAAGAGGTTAAAACTGCAATTGTAGAAGTGCAGACTCTTCTATCAACCAATAATACAAACGCAAACCAGGCAAAAAAGATAACCGATTATATCGAGAAAATTGACGCAGTGAATAAAACTGAAGATCTCGAAGTAGTCGTCGGCAATTTCATGGACATATGCAAGGATTTCTTCGCTGCCGACTTCCAAGCTGCGATAGACACATTAAAAGAACCTTTTATTCTTTCTTCTCTCGATTCTCAAGCACTTGACTTCAAAAAATATCCAGCGATGATTTTCTACAATATCAAACTCGCTATCGCACAGGCATATTTCGGTTTGAGACAATTTGATAACGGTGCTGCAGAAATTGATGAAGGATTGACTGGATCATTCGAATCTACGAATGTAATCAAACCTTCGCTTAAGGAAATTGTCTTCGATGTGCGCAAAAATGACACAAAATTCTATAACTATCTCGTCGATGGTTACAAAATAACCGCTAATGCATTTGAATCCATGCCAGATTTCAAGGAAGCAAGAAAGGTTTATTTCAAGATTCTGCAGACAATCAAGGATGTCAAAGGTTTTGAGAGCGTAACAAACGATACACAACTCAGTATCGCGCTTTGTGAAGCGAAAATGGGTAAAACTGAAGATGCTGTTGAAACACTGAATAAGCTGCTGCAAGGCTTCACAATCGATCGTCATGAGATTCCGAGAAAATGGGACAATAAGAACATTATCAAACAAACGGAATCTTCACTTTACATGGGTGTATACATGACTTTCGGCGAAGTTTATTATGACACATATTCAAGAAGCAATAATAAAACCGATTTATACAACTCGTTCGAAGCGTATCAAAAAGTAACATCATATTTTGCTTCAGACGACCTCAAAAGGGCAAAAGCACTTTATTGGCTTGCAAGAATTGCGAAGGAAATTGCCAATGAATTCTTCGGTGAATTTGCGAAATCAAAGGAAAAACTCGCATCCGGCAAGATAAATCCGTATAAATACTACATAGATCTTGCTTCTCAGTACACTAAAGAGCTAACCACCCACTATTCATATACCGAATGGGCAAAAAAAATATCAAATAACTGATGAAAACAGTAATGTTTAATAATTTCAAATCCCGGATATTCCGGGATTTTTTTGTAAATATAAATAAATTTCCAAAATTTGCTAAAAAAATGAATTTAAAAAGTATATTTTACGAAAATGCTGTTCTTATAATACATAAACTTAAAAATCATCAAACAATGCAATCACATCCAAGTATAGATAAGTAATTCGTTTTTCTGAAAGGGGAAATCATGAAGAAATTGTTAATGTCGGTTTTTGTCGTTATGTTGATTTTTGCGTTTTCAGCATCACTATACGCACAAATCATCGAGTTGAAACCCAATAACGAAAAGAATGAGGATGAAGGTAAAAGTGAAGGTGAAAGCCAAAAGAAAGCTGGTGGGATGACATACCGCCAGGGGAGCAAACCTACAGACGACAGCAAGAAGTACAAAGGATACGAAGATGACCCGTTGTATAAGAAAATGGACGAAGCAAAAAAGAAAATGGACGAGTTAATCAAAAGCATGAAAGAAAATCGGGGAAATTCGGGGGAACTGACAGAGGAACAACGTAAGAAAATGCAAGAGGAATTGCAGGAGCTTTTAAAAAAATATAAGGAAATCTCTAGCGAATATTACAAGAAAAAGAAAGAACTTGATGAGAAAATCAAAAAGGATATCGCTGAGAAATACAAAGACAATCCACTCTATAAGAAAATGATGGAAGCACTGAAAAAATACGAGGAAGCACAGATAAAATATCGTGAAGATCTGCAAAAGCTTTATAAGGAATTAGGCGGCAACTGGAAGGAAATGACGGAGGAACAACGCAAAGAATACCAGAACAAAATGGCAGAACTGCAAAAGAAATATCAAGAAGCACTCGAAGCATATCAGAAAGCAAAAAAAGAATTTGAAGACAGCATTAAGAAAGCGGACGATGAAAAATACAAAAATAACCCTTATTATCAAAAAATTATCGCGCTGAATGCAAAACTCGCTGAGATTCAGAAAGCTTACTACGCTTACACAAAGGACGCAGGCAAAGAATACGAAAATATGAACGAGGAAGAACGTGCAGAATACCGGAAAAAACTGGCTGATTTCCGCGAGCAAATTGAAAAATTGAAGAAAGCCATCGAAGAAACAACTGAGGAATTCGAAAAAAGTAAAAAGAAACCTGAATAATTCATTATCCTTAACCAATTGCATCAAATTTTAAGTAATCCCGGACAAATTCCGGGATTTTTTTTAGAACAAAATGAAAAACAGCAATACCTCATAGTCTTTCTCGTTTTTATAATTGCACAATTACTTCTATGTTTTTAATTCAACTTTTCGAAAGGTAATGTCATGAAAAAAATAGTTATGGTGCTTTTTGTCGTTACACTACTGGTTGTGTTTACAACTTCTGCTTATGCACAGATGGGAAGACAAGGCGGAAAAAAAGGGCAAGGCATGGGTAAAGGTGAAGGACGTGGCGAAGGTCGCGGTGATGGGATGAGACCAGGTTTCGGACGCGATTCTGAACAAATCGATCCGAAAAAGTACGAGGAATACAAGAAAGATCCGTTGTTCAAGAAAATGGAAGAAGCCAAGAAAAAATTGGACGAAATTAGTAAGGAAGCAAAAGAATTGCGTGAAAAATACGGCAATCCAAGGGAGTTGAGCGAAGAAGAACGCGCTGAAATGATGGAGAAAATGAAAGAAATCATGGAGAAAATGCAAAAAGCTCGTGAAGCATATCTGAAGGCGAAAAAGGCACTTGATGACAAAATCCAGAAGGACATGGACGAAAAATACAAGGACAATGAACTTTACAAAAAAATGATGGAAGCAAGGGAAAAACTCGACAAAGCACGGGAAGAAATGAGAAAAAACAGAGAAGGTATGCGCGATAAAATGAAGGATATGGATGAGGAAGAACGAAAAGAACTGATGGAAAAAATGATGGAAGAAATGAAAAAAATGAGGGAATTGGAAAAAGAGTACGGTGATGCAATGAAAAAATTCAAAGACAGCATCAAAGAAGAAAGTACAGAGGAAGAAAAACCAGCTAAACCAGCACCAAAAGGTGAGAAATTCTAAAGAACTAATTCTTGTATCAATCATTTAATAAAAAAGAAGCAGGCGATGAAACCTGCTTTTTTTTCGTTCATTGCATATTACTTGGAATCTTTCTGGTTTGTTGAGAAAATAACCTTTATAATTCCATCGAAAACAGGAATCCAACGATTTATTTCCATCCAAAATACGCAAATCATTCGCGATACATATTTTCTAGCTAAATTTTAATATTCACCTCTATGTAAAACATAAAAAATGTAAATTACTCAACAATTTTCCCCATTCCGACGTTATAATATTTACATACTGGTTTCAAAATGATAATTAAGTGATTAACTTTGTTGATAACTGTAAAAGGACATATACAATCTTTTTTTTGTGTTGAGACAAGGAGTAAATTATAACAATTTTATCGACATTAAAGATTTAACGTCATAAAAAATTGTCGGGAGGTTTTATGGCAAGTGGATTATTGCATGAGCCAGACACAAAATTTTTTAGCAATGCAATTAGTTTGTCAATGGTTATTTCTCAATTGTATCGAGAAGATGCGAAGAGAATCCGTCGAACAATGTTCGAGTACATGCCTGGAATTATCGATTTGATTCAAGATGATGAAAGCATTGTCAAATATTTAGATGAAGAACCGAGTGCTAGTGCTCAGCTTACGTATAGGTTGTTTTCAATTGAACTATCATTAAAGCCGGAATTTGTTGATACATATCTAAGCGGTGAGTTAAAGCTTGAAAAAATTATATATAGTAAAATTGACGAATATTCTCAAGATGATGAGAGTGGTGAACATTATGAAGTCACCATTGGTGTTAATTTCGAGTAATTGAAAAATGAAATATAGTGAATGCTTGAAAGAAATTGCGGAAACATTAAGAAGTAATGCATCAAATGAAGGTGATTCTTCTAAGAAAAATGCATTGAATCGAAGTGCTGTTTCAAAAATTTATTACGCTTGCATGCATTGGTGTGCAGAAATTGTGGCAGATGTAACAGACAATCAAATTGATTTTAGAAAGCATTCAACGGGTACAAATTATAAAATCATGTCTTGGGTACAGTCAATACCAACAAACAATTATACTAATCAAACAACTCTGTCCAGAGACTATGAAGATCTTAGGCGTAAACGAAATATTGCGGATTACAAAAATAGGACATTGCCAGAAAGTTTTGTTCATGAAGCCTTTGATATTGCCGATAGAATCTTTACATTTTTAGACACAAGCTATGTTTCAAAACATCAAAAAGACATAACCACTGAAGCTCAAAAAGCAAGTAGAAAAACTAAGAGAGCTAAACCAGCACCAAAAGGTGAGAAATTCTAAAGAACTAATTCTTGTATCAATCATTTAATAAAAAAGAAGCAAGCGATGAAACCTGCTTTTTTTTCGTTTTCACAATGTGTTAAAAAGAACAGGAAGTCTCGCTTACATTAAGAAATACCGACGTTTATGTTGCGGAAACGTGCGGGTGAACAACCGTGAGACATCTCTGCAACCTGCATCGGCTCACCCTTGCCGCAGTTATTGACACCCATCAAATCCCAATAATTCTCATTGGCAATCGCATCGCAGGAGTTCCAGAATTCCGGCGTGCTACCCTGATAATTCGCATTCTTAAACAGTTTACCGAGTTTGCCGTTCTTTATTTCCCACGCAGCTTCGACCCCAAACTGAAAATTCAGACGCATCTGATCGATTGACCACGATTTATTCATGTCAAGCAGAAGCCCATCTTCGGTATCAGCTATCATATCGTTAAATTCCCAGCTTCCGGGCATTAATGACAGATTATTGATTCGGATTATAGGGATTGCATGAAATCCCTCACTACGATTGCAGCCGGATGATTTTTTCTCACCGATAAAATGCGCAAACTCCCGTGATGTCATATATCCTGTGAGAATCCCATCCTTCACGATATGATATCTCTGCATCCGCACACCGTCATCGTCGTAACCCCTTGTTGCCAGACCTGTTGGCACTGTGCCGTCAGCAACAAGATTCACGATTTCCGAGCCATAACGGAATTTTTTGTATTTTTCTGTTGTTAAAAACGATGAGCCAGCGAAATTCTCTTCGAAACCAAACACTCTGTCCAACTCCGTCGCATGTCCTGCTGATTCATGAATCTGCAGAAATAATTGATTCGGATTCAGAATAATCGTCTTTTTCCCGCTCGGACATTGCTCTGCATCAAGCAGCGCAATCGCTTCTTCGCAGACACGGTCAGCATTTTCAAGCAGGCGCATCGATTCCACAATTTCATAACCACCGGATTTGTGCTGACCACCAAAAGGCATTGGATACGACCTCTTCTGCAATTGACCGTCCTTCACCGCAACTGCTGAATATCCTGCACCCGAGCGCAGCAAAACCTGCGTGATTATCGAACCGTCAGAGTTCGCAAAGTAAATTTTATCCCGATTAAATGCCATCGTGCTGAAAGCGACTTTAATTTCCTCTGCACCCCTCAATTTCCTATTAATCGCAAACAATACACCAAGTTTATCCTCAAGGGACACAGCAAAAGGGTCAATGATATACGGCGTAGTCCAGATATCCTGATACGCTGGTTCATCAGCGAATTTCATGGATTTTACAGGTGCTACCGACGAAGCATCAGCAATTTGCATAGCAAGTGCAGAGATTCTCTCAATTTCAGGCATATTCAGCACGGAAGAAGCAGCAAAACCCCAAGCACCATTTTTCAACACACGAACACCAAAGCCGATTGTCTCAGAATTCGTACTGTCGCTCAAACCCTCGTTGCGCACTGCAAGCTTTTGTATCTGGCTTTCAACAATTCTAATATCCGCATAATCACAGCCATTATCTTTTGCATAATCAATACATTTCAACAAGAAATCTTTCATCTAACTACTCCCTGCATTGAGTAAATCATACCTTGCATCAACAGTCATGCAAAATAAAAACCGCAGACCGGTATGCGCTTCTTTACAACACTGTAAATAGGCTGTAAACATGCGTTTATTTTCAACAACTACAATAGGGCAGGTTATTCTTGAGTCCTACTGCCAACGCTGTAA
>CAYZQB010000086.1:0-12338 GCA_964480395.1 uncultured Planctomycetia bacterium | reverse complement strand
GATGAGAGATTTCACAAAAAAATATTTTCAACTTCAGATATAGTGATAAATGGTGATTTAAAAGAAGTTAGCTCAACAATTGAAAAAGTGCGTGATTTCTCTGATGCTGACCTAAAAGAAATTTTCCCGAATCGGACGATAGATTGTTATGTTAGAGCAACTCAAGCAGGAGTTAGACTGGCTAACAGAGGATGCTCTGGGGTATATCCGTACATACAATTTGGTGCTGACTCAAATGCTGCTGATTTTGAAACCGGTGAAACACCAAAAAATATTACGATAAATCGAATAACTCATCATGCTGAAGTATTTTTTAAAACTAAAGAACGATATTGGTCGCAAGCATATCAATACGGGAAGAAACACTTTCCACCCAAAAATGATGAACAAGCTTGGCAGATTTCCGACGAAGCAGCTTTTGATGCAAGATATATCAGAACTATTGCAAGCTGGACATGGTCAGAAATGTACACACCGAAAAGTAACACAGTATATATTAATGAGATACCCTATTATGAATTGAAAGCTGACGAATATCAACTGAAGTAAGACCGCAAACGCCATCAAATAATCATTTTTGCTAATTCGAAGGATTTACCTGTGTTGCATTTATATTGGTTAGATGTCGAGGTTTTTAACCTCAGCAGCGTTTTTCTCGATATAATCGCGTCTCGGTTCAACCTCGCTGCCCATAAGTACAGTGAAAACTCTATCCGCTTCCGATGCATCCTGAATATCAACCTGTAAAAGCGTTCGGGTATCAGGTGACATAGTTGTTTCACCAAGCTCATCAGCATTCATTTCACCCAAACCTTTGTATCTGCTAATCTCGATGCCCTCCGCGCCGATATTGCGTATTTCACGCAGCACATCCCAGAGTGAGTGAATGTCGATCTGTCGGTTTTCAGAGATGATTTCGAACGGTGATGTCTTCTTGGTTTTGCTGTTATTGCCGTTTATAATAAGCTCCTGCTTGAATCCAAGTATTTCAATTTTTGCAAGCACTTCCGAAGCGCGACGCCTGATTTTCTCAAGGTTTATGTGTAAAAGCCGATTTTTTTCATTGCTAAACGACGATGTGAATTCATCTTCAATCTTCGCATCGGGATGTTCTTCCTGAAACCGTTGAAATTCCTCGCTTGAGTAAAATACAATGTGCTTCTCATCATCAATGATAACAGAATTCGGATACGCTTTCGTTTCAGGATGCCGGTTAGAGACGAACCATTGCAGCGAAAGGTGTTTTTTCTTGAGCAATCGTTCTTCTCGCTCAAGCTGATTGACTCGCTCAAGAAGGTCTTTCAAATGTGCTTTTTCGATGATTTTACCTGTATCTTTTATAACGAGTTTTGCGGAATCGATACCCCAGTTCAGCAGAAGACGGTCACGTTCCTCGGTTGAATTAATATACTGACTCTGCTTTGTTTTCTTTTTCGTGAATTTGAATAGTGGAGGTTGTGCAAGATATAATCTTCCGTCACGTACGAGTTTTGGCATATACCGGAAAAAGAATGTAAGTAGCAGAGTACGTATGTGTGAACCGTCGACGTCAGCATCGGTCATGATAATGACTTTGCCGTATCGGCGTCTTTTATCAGTGTCATCTGAGTTGCTGTTTTCCTCGGAATTATCGTCTTCATCTGTGTGCAAGATCGATATTTGAACGCCGAGAGCTTGTACGATGTTCTTGATTTCCTGATTCTGGAACATTTTGGTGAGTGTTGCTTTCTCGACGTTGAGAATTTTACCGCGCAGGGGTAGAATCGCCTGGAAGTCCGAATTCCTACCGAGTTTTGCTGAACCACCTGCTGAATCACCCTCAACAAGGAACACTTCCGTTTTTTCGTTGTCGCGGCTGTGGCAATCAGCGAGTTTACCGGGCATCCCGACAGTATTCATGATGTCCTTGCGTTTGATTCGGTCTCTCGCTTGACGGGCAGCTTTGCGTGCTTCAGCGGCTCTTGACGCGCGCTTGATGATATTCTTTGCGATTATCGGGTTTTCCTCAAGAAATGCCTTCAAACCATCGTTAACGACTTTCTGGACTATGCCGGCGACCTCAGGATTTACAAGTTTTACTTTTGTTTGTGATTCAAAAGAAGGTGATGGATGCTTGATTGAAATAACTGCTGTTAAACCTTCGCGATAGTCCTGTCCTTCAGGGACTGCATCTTTTGGGTGCAAAATCTTATTGTCTTTCATATATTGGTTCAAAGTACCAGTAATTGCGGTTCTGAAACCTGTCAAATGAGTACCGCCGTCAAATGTATGAATATTATTGCAGTAGCTGTAAATGTTTTCATCATATCCGTTATGGATCTGAAATGCTGCTTCAAGTATCAAAAGTATGTTTGGATTATCTTCGACTAATTGATGCGTACCCGAAATAAACACAGGATTTTCTGGGATTTGTCCATCTTTGTTTTCATTAAGAAATCGAACGAATTCCGGAAGTCCTTCATCTGTGTAAAATTCCACTTGTTTTGTTTCATCTTCACGGTCGTCGATTACGACGATTTTTAGTCCTGGATTAAGGAATGCAAGTTCTCGACTCCGGTTGGCAATGATGCGGAAATCGAACTCAAGAACTGAGAATATTTGCGGGTCAGGCTTAAATGTAACAGTTGTGCCAGTTCTGTCAGTTTCACCAACTTTTTTCAGTGGAACAGTTACAAATCCGCGAGAAAATTCCATCTCGTTAATCACACCATCGCGGTAAACCTTGACATTCAACCATTCTGAGACAGCATTTACCGCTGTTACACCAACACCGTGCAATCCGCCGGTTGCCTTGTAGGGGCTGTTTTCGTCACCGAATTTTGCACCAGCATGAAGCTTTGTGAAAACAACCTCGATCGCCAGCTTGCCTGATTTATGCATATCAACCGGAATTCCTATGCCATCGTCAATAATAGTAACGGAATCATCCGGCTCAAATCTTATAATTATATTGTCGCAGTTGCCTGCAACATGTTCGTCAACCGAGTTGTCAACAACTTCATTAATCAGGTGATGCAATCCCTTTGAAGATGTATCACCAATATACATTCCCGGTCGCGTGCGAATCGCTTCAATACTCTCAAGAACCTGTATCGCATCCGCGCCATATGATGCCGAAGATTTCTTCTTAGTCTTATCATATTTGGAGTTGCCGTTATCCTGTTGATTGCTCATTTAATCCTCGTTTATTCCTCGTTAGATTTATCTTTGTGGATATTACATAATCTAATCATAATTACCAGAAAAATAAGGACTTTCAGTCAAATTTGCATGTAAAAGCTCAAACTTTATTTTTTAATATAAAATATTGAAATAATTAATAATTACTTACGGAATTATTGCAGAAGCGATGTTTAAGATGCAATGGCTGAATCTTAAGCAGAATTGATATTGTTGTGTGTTTGTGCAATAATCTTTTTAAAAGGATTTTCAGGTTAAATGCATGGCGGACATCGACATTGAACTTATGTTGGACATTAAAGCAGGCTCGAAGTCTGCATTTAACAAACTTGTGAAACGGCATCAGAGAACTGTAATTAACTTTTTTTACAAAAATTTATGGGATAAATCTCAGGCGGAAGATCTTGCACAGGAATTGTTTCTGCGTTTATTCAAATCCGCGAAAAATTACCAGCCACAAGCAAAATTCACAACATTTATGTATCGGATTGCACGGAATCTGCTCATCGATTATTATCGTACGACGAGAAACAAGCCCAGCACAGTCTCGCTTCAAGGTGGGACAGGTTCGGGAAATGAAGATGATTTACAGATTATCGAGACGATTTCGTCTGATGAATCCGCTCCTGGGCAGCATAGTGAGAGTGATGAAATCGGCGAAGCGATTCAGGATGCGATAAGCAGACTACCAGAGGATCAACGAATTGTTTTTATTATGGGTGAATTTGAGCAAATGCAGTACAAGGAAATTGCGAAGGCACTTGATATTCCGATTGGTACGGTGAAGTCGCGGATGCATGCAGCATTTATGAAACTTCGGATATTACTGGCAAAATATTCACCTGATGATTGATAATATGCTGTGATGGTGTAAAATAGCTGTATGAAAGAAAAAAAGCATAAACAAGATGAAGTATTTTCGGATGAAATTTCGCACGGTTTCAGACGTTTCAAGCGTGTGCGTCTTGTGTTTTCTGTGGTAGGGCATAGCAGCGTGATTCTTTATGGATTTGCTGGTGGTTTGACTTTGTGGGTGTTATCTTTGTTGATTTTATGGCTTCTTGGCTCGGATTATGGGCAATTGGCGAATTCTTTTATGGTCCATGTTCCGTATTTCGTTGTCGGGATTTTCTTACTGTTGTTTATTGCAACAGCAATTGGTTATATCAATCTTAAACGACGCCAGATTAAATTAAACCATTATATTCACTGGTGCGACGTCGAGAATGAATATGAAAGCGAGTTGTTGACTGCGTTTGAGACCACTTGCACTGGATTAAAATTATCGAGTTTTGATGAATTAATTGAAAATAACGCTAAATTAAGGATTCAGCAAAAGGGCGTGCCGAAATCTTTCACTATTTTGGATATTAAGTTAGTGTATAAATTTGCAGGATTAATTACATATATTGTTCTTCTGATATTGGTGATTGGCGGGATACATAGCATTATAAATTCTGAAAATTCTAAAATTGCTTCTAACGATGAAACAATTGACCGAAAAAAAACTGATTTTACTGATTCTGACAAGGATAAAGAACCTGAGAAAAAAGATACTGAAAAAACAGAGAATGAAGAGGAAAAAAATTCTGACTCAAATAATATAAACACACCGAACAAAAACGAGAAGAAACCTGAGGATGTGGAAAAGCAGGACAAAATAGAAGGTGAAGAGGATAATAATGATGAAAATTCTGCTTCGGATAAGTCTGAGGAGAAAGAATCACCTGAAAAGAATGAAAAACCCGAATCCAAACCCGAAAATGATGAGAAAAATGAAAATAATACAAAAGATGAAATTGATAAGAAATCGAAGGACAATCAGGACAAAGCCAAATTTGAGCTTGATCCTTTGAAAACTACACCAGAAGCCACTGAGGGTGAGACCAAAACTAAAAAGGAGAAAGTTTATCATATCGACTCAGATAACGATGCTGATGGAAGTTTAATTGACGCGGAGAAGCTCATATCACGGCTTAAATCTTCAGAAAACAAAGACAAATCGCTACCATTAAGCACCAAAGAGAAGAAACTTATAGAAAAATATAGGAATATGCTTGAAAAGATACTCACAAGCAAGTGAAATAAGCGTGCATGCATGCGTTTTTTCACAGCACCGACAGTAGGAGCAGACTTTCTGCCTTTTTCTCACATCACTGGCAATAGGACTCAGAAGTTATTTAACCTACTGGCAGTGATGTAAGCATGCTTTTCTTTACGTCCACTTGGCATATTTTGCCGAATCTGTTTGATTTGTAGAAAAAATAGTAGAATATGGGTAAGATGAGTAATCACAAAGCGAGTATTCAGCTTAGGAATGTCAGGGTGAATCTCGGAAATTATCGGGAATTCGGACCGATATCGATGCGCATCTGGCAGGGGAATTGGTTTGGATTAATTGCTCCGCCTGGTGCCGGCAAATCATTGCTTATCAAGACAATCGTCGGATTATTCGAGCCAGATTACGGATCTCGCTCAATTGTCATGGGCATCGACGAGAATAAAAAAGTGATACCGTTTGAAAAAGAGCAGATAAATTCAGGGCTTGTGCGGTATCTTCGAGGAGCAGAATCATACGAACTTGATGAGAAAGTTGTAACATTCCTTCGCAATCGTGCGAAATTACGAGGATATTCGGGTAATAAGCTAAATATTGTTGTCGAGGAAGTTCTCGAAAATTTCTGGCTGGAACAGATTGCTCATAGAAGATTCAAGACGCTTCAGCGTGGAATTCGGCGTCGCGTGGCAATAGCAGAAAAATTCATCGGCAATCCTGCATTTGTTGTAATTGATGACCCTTTTTGGGGTACAGAAGATTTTCAAGCAAGGAATATCCTTGAATGCATGAAAAATTATACAGAACGTGAGGACATCGGCGTTCTGCTTTCTTCACGGAATACAAAAGAAGTCGCTGAGCTTGTGGATTATATGGTTGAACTCGGTGAAAGCGGAAATTTGATGTACAACGGCAGCATCGATGATTGGGTTGAGAAAAGAGCGTCCGCGGTTGTGTATAAGATTATTGCACGAGGTAAGGGTGGTGATATTCTTAATCTGTTACGCAAAATTAAGGGAGTGTATGATATTTTGTGGTATGAGGGTGGAGCTTACAACTGCTACGACGTTTATATGAAAGATGATAAAGCTTTACTTGAAAGAATCTTCCACCTTTTCTATCAAGCGAAATTTCCAATCATAGAATTGTCTCCGCAGTCGAATCCATCAGTTGTAAAGAAATTTAACACCCGTAAAAAGATTCTTAAAAAACCTGAATTTTCTCAGGAAATCAAGGATAGCAATGAAAAACTGCCTGATATTCTGATTAAAAGCGAGGAAAAAGAATCAGTTCTCAGAAAGAATAAAGAGGATGAAACAAAGCTTGAGAAATTGAAACTTGTCGAAGAGGAAACAAAAGAAATTCCACCTTTAAGGTTCTATTTTAACAACAAGAAGCTGGAACAACTCAAAGCTGAATATGAAGATGCTCTTGACGATGAATTTGGAGAAAATGATGATGTGAATGATGAAAAAAACGTAGGAGAAAATTCAACAGATAAAGAGATTGAAGAAGGAAATGCTAAGGATGAACGAAATAATAAATAATGCAAACTCGTTGTTTTCTGAGTTTAGCGATATTGAAGTCGAGTTTATTTCGCAAGGGATTGAGCAGATTTATATTAGATTTGCTAATAATGGTATTTCGCAGCCGACTTCCAAAAATACCAGAAATCTTCGCGTTCGTGTGATTTCAGGCAAGAAGCAGGGGATTGCGAATATCAATCAAATTAACAGAAAAAGCATACAAGATGCGATTAAACGTGCAAAAAAACTTGCTGAACTTTCACCAGCAGATGAAAATATTCTCCCAATGAACGACAAAGCAGTGAATATTGTGGATACAAAGGGATTCGACACCGAAACTGCTGAGCTTTCAGTGGATACACACATTAATAAAGTCGAAAAAATCATTAATGCAGGGGATAAACTTGGGCTGAAAGTTTCTGGAAACTGCATTTCATCAGTAAAAAGTACAGTTTACGTGAATTCTCGTGGTGTAGATGCCCAGTGCAAATCTACCAATTCCTTTGCATCTGCGACGATGCAGACTGAGGACAGCGGAGGTTGGGGTTATGAATCCGGTTGGCGAATCAAGGATATAAATGCAGAAAAATTAGCTAAAGTTGCAATTTCAAAGGCACAGAACAGTAAAAATCCGAAGGAAATCCCTCTTGAGGAGTTGAATCAACTGCCTGTGATACTTGAACCAGCTGCGTTTGCTGAAATATTACTTTATCTAAGCGTATGCGGTTTCAGCGCACTGCCATATCTTGAGGGCAGAAGTTTTGTTGCAGGGAAACTTGGGAATCAGTTTTTTGACGAAAAATTGAATATTGAGGACAATGCATACAACGATTTACTTCCAGGCTTGCCTTTTGATTTTGAGGGTATAAAAAAACGCAAAATTAATCTAATTGAGCATGGCAAAGTCATAAATCTGGCATATGACAGGATAACTGCAATGAAAAGTGATGTGGAAAGCAGCGGTCATGCAAATCCTCAGCCCGATTCAGCGGGTCCTGCACCAAAAAATCTTATCGTTAAACCCGGAGATTCAAGCATTGACAAAATGATTGCAGGTGCTGAAAAAGCTATTCTCATCACAAAATTTCATTATGTGAACCTTGAGGATTTCAGCAAGGTAAAGCTAACCGGATTAACACGCAATGGAACGTTTCTTGTCGAGAACGGCAAAATCACCCAGCCATTAATTAACATGCGGTTTACAGAGAGTTTGCTAAATTGTTTGAAACCGGGTCATATCATTGAACTCAGCGCGCAAAGATGGATTAGTGAGTCTTTCTGGGGTGGTTCAGCATTTATCATACCGGCAATCATGCTTAAATCCTTCAATTTCACGAGCTTCACTGGCTTCTAAATTACTAATGACAAAGCGCATTGCGACTGAGAAGAACCTGACTTAAGTAAAAATGACTTTATCAGCATTCAGATTTGAAGTTATTCATATTACGCACCAAAAAATTACAGAAATTATTATCAAAATTTTGTAAAGTAACGTATTATATTCAGTAAACAATACCTGAATGTCTTGTTTATTGACTGTAGGATATAACAAGTATAAATCATATGTATATACTTTTTATTTCAAACTCATATTTACGGAGGTTTTATGAAAAAATTCTTGTTTCTGGTAATGTGCTGACTGGTTTTGCTTATAAATAATCCCGTAGGTTACGGTGATGATGTTAAACCTGCTGACAAAGTTGAACCCGCTGATAAGGTTAAACCGGCTACCGAAACTAAACCGACTGACGAAGCGAAACCCGCTGACAAAGTCGATTCAACCATGTCTTTTTCACTTAAAAAACTCATCGGCTTACCAAAAGGTATTGACGTACAATTCCTGACTACTCTTGGAACTATGAACACTCAACCCTTAGCGGAAAAACCCGAACAACTCAAAGTGATTCCTGAAGGACTAAAAAGCCCGATTTATGCTAAAATTACAATGTATAGCATAGATTTCTTCGCAGTTATCAAAAAAGATGATAAAGGTAAAATTGATAAATTGTACGTTGATTTGAATCGTGATGGCAAACTTGATGAAACACCTGCCGAAGCTGTTTACTCATACTCAAAACCCAATTACATTCAAGCGTATTTTGATTTACTGAAAATCAAGATTAAAGAAAAGGAATACGGCTTGTTCCTTCGATATTACTCAACATCGTATATGAATGCTAAAACGAAGGAAATGGCAAATTACTCCAGTGTTTCGTACGGATTGGTAAATTCATTTGTTGCTGATGTTAAAATCGGTGAAAATGTTCGTAAACTGGTTGTCGTCGATAAAATGGCTGATGATAGAATCAATACATTTGACAGGTCAGGTGATGTAATCTTTCTTGATTCAAATAATGACGGCAAATATAGCTGGGAAATCGAGTCTAGTGAAACAATCGATGGTGGTGAACTTATCAGCAACGAAAAGCTCTACTCATTCAAAATTGACATCAAATTGATGATGGTCTATGTACAAAGCAAAAAACTCACATATGGCAAAATCAATTTTAACGTCAAAGAAGCAAAAAATTTGGTTATGAAAATCTCAAAGGGCACGAATTATTATGCTCCGCAGATAAAAGTTGAATTTAAAGACGGAGTTGGTTCTGCACCTGAAGGTAAATACCTTATCAAAACAGTAACCTTCGAGAAAAACGGCAAGCCATGCCTGATTAGAGTAAATGGTTATGAATCAACAGATATGATTGAAATAACAAAAGATAAACCATGTGAATATGCTCTTGATTTACACCTTAGATTCTCAACATCTGCTTACAATTATGCTGAAAAGATTGAAGGTAAAAATGCGTATAGAATGTACGGCTACGTGTATAACGCAAGAACAATCAATGTTAAAGGCATAGAAAAAGTTTATTATACACGGGTTCAGCTTCTTGTTGATAATAAAGAGTTTGGTCCACCGATGTTTACGGTTAAGGATGCTGAAGGTAAAGAGATTGTCAAGGAAACTGCTGGAAAACCATTCTGCTGAGGTGGCAGAGGAGACTACATATTCTATGTAGATAATAAATACACCGGTACTCTTGTGATTTCATATACGTGGAAATGTGCACCTTACGATGTTTCATGCGAACCAGTAAAATACATGATTAAGTAGCGTAATTATTCTTCAAAGCCTGTGGTTTCAATCTGCAGGCTTTTTTTTGTAAAAAAAATAATTGTTGCATTTATTGCATAATTTCTGATAATACAGCGAAATCAATTTCAGCCGATTATTAATAAATGTCATATGTTTACGAAGTTACAACAGCAGTGTGTAAAGCATGATTACAAGTTTGATTGAAATTTCATTAGTGGGCTTAATTACCGGTTTCCTCTTCTCTGTTCCTGTAACGGGTCCAATTGGTATTCTAACAATATCCAAAACATTACATGGTCAACGTTTATATGCGATATTAGCTGCTACCGGTGCTGCAGTGGTTGATTTCCTATATTGCTTTATAGCAGTTTTCGGCTTTATGAAGCTTGTCAAAGCGTATTATGACATAATTCCATATATTCTTATAGTCGGCAGTGTGGTTATCATTTGTATTGCTGTAAAGATTTGGCGGACAAAACTTGATATCGAGCACATTGATGAAACTAAAATTAGCCGACGCCAGCAGAAGATAAAAAAACATAGTGCTTTGATGACTGGCTTCATGATTAATTTTCTCAACCCAACACTTTTTTTCGGATGGCTGACTTCTTCGTTTATCGCAATGAGTTTCGTAGCGTCAATCGGACTTGATTTTGCTGGTTTCAAGGATATTGTGAAAAAAAGCCATGATTCAACGAATGTTGAACAAATTCAGGAAGATATCAAAAGAGAATCAACCAATGGTACACCTGATTGTGTTTCGCAGGTGAAAAGCAGCGGAATTGATGCTTCTGATAATGTTGAACAAACAGATGTAAACCCAAGTTTTACAAACGGTACAAAGGAATTTGTACATAGTATTGTCTTTGCATTTTTTCTAGGAATTGGGACGATAATTTGGTTTTATTTGTTTACTGGCGTGATTTCAAAATATCGCAAAAAAATGAAGATTCCGACAGTGAATAAAGTTATTCAAATGCTTGGTGTTATTTTGTTTCTTTTCGGATTGTATATCGGGTTGCAGGCTTGTATTAGGTTTGAATGGTTCGCCTTGAAAGACCTTTACAGCTGGATTCTCTAGGCATCAACCTCAACATAATTTACTACACCTGTGTAAAACTATATTAATTTGCCCTTAAACACGACTGGGATCTGCCTGTTACCAAGCATACCCCGCGCCGGAAAGGAAAGGAGGAGAGAGAAGGGCTTTCGCCCTTTATTATCATATACTTTTTATCGAGTATTTACAAGCGGTAATCTATAAATTTTTATTTTAATATAAAAATATTTTGGTTTTATCTCTTCATTTGATCTTTTCTGTGATTCATAAGAACTTAATTGGTAACGTATTATATTGTTCAATTTGATGTTATGCGACAATAATTATTAACAATTGTGTAGGAGCGTAAAAAGTGGGATTGTCAATTGTTGAGAAAATCATTTCCAAGCATGCAACTGATGACAAAGTAACACCGGGAGCAGTTGTAACAGCAGAGATTGACCTGCTTATTGCAAACGAGCTCTCGACTGCGCTTGCCATTGATATTCTCGAAACAATGAATTCACCTAAAATAAAGCATCCTGAAAGATTCGCTCTTGTCAGTGACCACGTTACACCAAACAAAGATTTAATCTCAGCAGAATTGACCAAGCGAATCAGAAAATTCGCAATTGATAACAACATTAAGCATTTCTTCAACTCCGGCGAGGGCATAGAGCATATACTTTTCCCTGAGAAGGGCTTAATAAAACCTGGCATGACAATACTCGGAGGAGATTCACACACCTGCACCTATGGAGCACTAAACACTTTCTCCGCTGGCATCGGCTCAACCGACATGGTGCGCTGGTTTGTTGACGGCAAAGCATGGCTAAAAGTACCGGAATCAATACTCATTAATATTCACGGAAAGCTAAGCAAGTCGGCACGTGGCAAAGATCTTTCCTTATTCGTTCTGCAGAAACTCGGTCTTCAAGGTGCGCGATATAAATCCGTTGAATACAAAGGTGAGACAATATCAAAACTACCGATGAGCAGCAGATTCACACTCTGCAACATGACGACTGAGATGGGTGCAAAAAATACAATTCTCGAATTCGATGCAGTTACCGAAGATTTTCTAAAAGATAAAGGTCTTTCCGATTTTGAACCGGTTTTTGCGGATACAGACGCAATATATGAAAAAATATACGAGCTGGATGCTGATGGTTTGCCGGCACTGGTTGCTCAACCTTCGCTACCCTCCAATGTCGCAGAAGTCTCGGAACTTGCAAGGCAGAAGATACAAGTTAATCAGGTTTACATCGGCTCGTGTACAAACGGACATCTTTCAGATTTAGCGGAAGCATCTGAAATTTTCGCTGACAAAAAAGTAAAATCAGGCGTTCGATGCATTGTCGTGCCTGGAACCAGACGCATTTATACTCAGGCACTTGAAGCCGGTATAATCGAAAAATTCCTGAAAGCTGGCTGCGT
>CAYZQB010000085.1:0-12584 GCA_964480395.1 uncultured Planctomycetia bacterium | reverse complement strand
AAAAGTTATTTTTCAAACACACCCTAATTAATATATTACCAAAATTATGTTAAACTTAATAATGTAAATATTTCTATTTTCGAAGGATGTTTTCGATATGGCGGGAACGGCAATTGCAATTGTTGGTGCGACTGGAGCAGTAGGTAGAGAGTTTCTGAATTTACTCGAAAATTCCAGTCTTGAAGTCAGCAAAATACGGCTTTTTGCAAGCGAAAAAAGCGTTGGTTCAACGATTTCGGTTTTCAGCGAGGATGTGAAAGTAGAAAAACTTGATATTGATAGTTTTCGAGGTATTGACATCGCGTTTTTCAGTGCTGGCGGACAAATTAGCAGAGAATGGGCATCCGCTGCAATAGCAAGCGGAGCAATTGTAATTGACAATTCGTCTGCATTCCGCATGGATAAGGAAATCCCGCTTATTATTCCCGAGATAAACATACAATCTGTAAAGAATCATAAAGGTTTGATTGCCAACCCGAACTGCACAACGATTGTTTTCCTCTTGGGAATATATGAGATTTACCGAAAATATGGTATCAAGCGTGGTGTAGTTACTACATATCAAGCGGTTTCAGGTACGGGGTATAAAGCTGTGAATGAGCTTCGGGAGCAAACAGCACTTTCTATGATGAACCGACCTATTATACCGGAAGTTTATCCGCATCAAATCGCATTCAATGTGCTGCCACAATGTGGCGAAATCTCTCGATTCGGGAACACCGTCGAAGAGGATAAGCTGCGCAACGAATCGCGTAAAATCCTCGATGACAATGAGATAATTTTCAGCACGACATGCGTTCGGGTGCCGGTTTATCGAGCACATTCCATTTCTGCAACCCTTGAGCTCGGAAGCGAGTTCGATGTTGATGATATTCGTATGCTGATTGAGCAAAACCCAAGTCTCATCCTTGAAGACAAACCCAAGGAGCATGTTTATCCTTATCCGCTGAATTATACTGGCAAAACAGCGGTGGGTGTCGGCAGAATTCGCCATGCAGAAGCGTATAAAAACGGATTATCCCTATGGATTGTCGGTGATCAGGTTTTACGTGGTGCAGCTTTCAATGCTCTAAAAATCGCAGAATGTGGGCAAGCCCACTTTTAGATTGCGAACATGCTGCATACCCACAAAATGCTAAGGTTTCGTAGAGAAAATTTTCTCTTAATTCACAACAAGCGAATGAATGTGGGTAAATCCAACTCGCAACTGAAATTGGAAAGAGTGTTAGCTTTTCCATAACCCGTGAAGATTGCAGTATTCTCGAGCAGTTATTACCGTTGCGTCAATGCAGAAAATCGCTTCGGGTTTATCACCAGGTTTAAGGAATTTTCTGTATGCATTGCCGTCTGCAATGACTTCAATCCATTCGATGTAATGTTTTTCTTCTGACGGATGCAAAATGCTTCCCACGGTAACCTTGATGCCATGTTCAGTCTTTTCAATAACCGGCACATGTTTTTCTGTTGCTGCATCAGTGGTGTTTTCAACCAGAAGATTCATGGGCTGATTACAGCAAACGAGTTCGCCGATGCTGCCATGTACAACTTCAACAATGTTTCCGCATACTTCACACTTGTAGATTTGCAGATTCTTAGTCATTGAACCTCCTTAATTAAAAATTCAAACCAATATTTCTAATATTCAGCATACATAGATTATTCGTTTGGTTTCCAGACTTCCCAGACTTTTCCGACCAAATCTGGTCCGGGTTTAAGGGTAAGGTCTCCGGGTACCCAACCAGCGGGAGTTGCCTCTGTGCCTTTTGAATTTCTTACATGCTGAAATGCTTGAAATTGCCTGATTGTTTCTTCTACTTTTCTACCGACAGGTGGTGTCAGAACTTCCATTCCCTGAATCATACCATCAGGATCAATAATAAACCGTCCTCTCATTTCAACACCGGCATTTTCATTGTAAACACCGTAAACACTGCCGATTTTACCTGCACCATCGGAACCCATATTAAATGGAACTCCACCTTCAACCATTTTAGAAAGCTCGTAATCGTTCCACATTTTATGAACGAAAACACTGTCAACACTCATAGAGATTACTTCGATACCAAGTTTCTGTAATTCTTTGTACTTCGCAGCAACTGCTGACACTTCGGTCGCTCACACAAAGGTAAAATCACCGGGATAGAAGCAAAGTAGTACCCATTTGCCGAAATAATCAGAAAGTTTGACAGAACCGAAAGAACCTTTGTGATATGCTGGGGCTTCGAAATCAGGTGCTTTTTGACCAACTTTTGCTGTCATGATTGCTTTCTCCTTTTTTTCAGGTTCCCTTGGACTAGATTCACTTGATTTTCCTTCACCAACCAGTGAACCGGTCGGTTTACCACAACCGATTGCTTTTTCTTTTTCAGCCATACAACCTCCTTACAAAGTTCTTTAAGACAAAAATATTTACAATTTTAATAAACAACAGTTTTTCGATGCAATCATATTCGCATCCAACAATATCTCAGGTTAGAATATCAGCGCTCCATGAAACATTTTACATTGTGTTTGATTACCAGTTTTCAGCCAAAAGCTCGAAATATGCTTGTGGATGTGCACATGCTGGACATTCTTTCGGTGCAACCTTACCTTCATGCAGATAGCCACAATTTTGACAACGCCAGATGACTACATCATCGCGTTTGAATACTTTTCCTGCTTCGATGTTGGCAGCAAGGTCGATGAATCTTTTTTCGTGCTGTTTTTCTGCAACTGCAATTGCTGTAAAGACTGTTGCAATATTATCGAAACCTTCGTCAGCGGCAATTTTTGCAAATTCGGGATACATCTCAGTATGTTCGTGGTTTTCACCTGCTGCGGATGCTTTAAGATTTTCAAGGGTTGAACCGATTACGCCTGCCGGGAATGCGCTGGTAATCTCAACATCACCTCCTTCGAGAAATTTGAAAAGCCGTTTGGCATGTTCTTTTTCCTGTATCGCTGTTTCTTCAAAAATTTTTGAAATCTGGATTAGTTTATCTTTCTTAGCTTGACTGGCATAAAACTCATAACGGTTTTTCGCCTGTGATTCACCCGCAAATGCTGTCAACAGATTAATTTCAGTTCTGCTTCCCTTCAAATTTGCCATATTTTGCTCCATTTAGTCGATAAGAATAAAATTATTATACATATTTTAAATAAACTATCTTCTTTCGAATCTTATTCCAAAAATTTTTCTTTGCTGTGATAATTTCGATGAACAATTACTAATTATGCAAGTTCAACCGATTCAAAGTAATCCCGCCCTCAATTCTTGTCAGGTCTGATAATAACACTCTCGCTGCTGGTTATTCCGTGTGATTGCTCATTTTTCAGTAGTTGAATGACATCACCTGTCTGCACGAGAGTAAAATCAGGATCGTTCATCATCAAAGAAACCATCTGCATCTCATCAAGTGATAATTTAGCGAATTCAACTTTCTCAATTCCCGTAAAAAGCTTCAACTTTATTCGCTCTATCGTGTCTGTGATAGATTTCGTAAGCACTTCCTCACTCACATTCGCTGCTGTTACGTATTTTTCCTCATTTTTAGGTTTCTGAGAAATCCGCTTCAAGGCACGAAGTTTTTCATCATCATTGTATTGCTCAGATTTGCTCTCTATATAACTTAAATCAAGACGAGGCTGTCTGGCTGGGATGTTAAATATCGGAAAGCAGTTTCGTTTCATCAGTATCGAAATAATCATCAATCGCTCAGAATGCCCAAGCTGCGTCAAGCTTGTCATCGAAAAATATTTCAGAATCACGTCAATGATTTCACGCAATGTCTCAAATGCAATATGCCGAACCTTGTTGTGCATCTCAAAATCCAAAATCCTGTTGATTGCGGATATATAATCGAGTAAAGGTTCAAGCTCAATCTGTGATGCATCAAGTGTGTTAGAGTTTTTGTATGAGAAATGCAGAATCATCAGGAATTTTAATATGTCATATGTTGATGACTCTTCAATATTCGACGGAATCGTGATTTGGTGGTTTCTATTGAAATTATGCATTTTTCTTCAGAAACGGAATTATTTCAGTGAGATATTGATTTCTTATTTTTTTAGCGATATTAAGCAAAACTTCTTTGTCAGTATAGTTTTTCTCAAGCATGTCTTTGGCATGTTTCTCAAGGCTCTCACCCATCGGGACAAAAGACATAAATTCGCCATGTCCTCCAATCATATGTCCAATACGCTGAATCGAAGCAAGGCATTTCTTGCTTAGCAAGGTTTTCAGCGTGTTTTCCAAGGGAATCAAATATAATTCTTCGAAAGTATGTGCAAAATCAAGCCTAGTTTCGAACTCAAGTTGCTTTAGCACTTCATCACTCAGCAGCGAGTCATCAAAACTTGAATTCATCGTTAATCCTTTTAAAAAACCAATTAGCCAATATTTATTTCAATATCAGATTCAGTTTGGTTACAAAGAGAATTCGTTGAAGTTACAATGATTTTGACCTTTCCTTTACCTGTACCCTTGAAATAGTATTTGCCGTCTTCACCTTTTTCGACAAATCCCTGTCCTTCACCTTTGATTTCAAAGTGCAAATCAACATCACCGTCTGCATTTGACTTGACTTCAATATCAAGCACGACTTTTTCTTCGAGTGATATTGAATCTTTTTGTGCTTTGAAGGCTTTGATTTCCGGCATAGGAAGCTCGGATACGTCGTCCTGTTTATTAATTTGTTTATCAATGTTTTCAGCAACCTTTTCTAAATCAAGCTCTGCGTCAACATCGGTTATCATAATCAGAATAAACACATTGTTTCTTACGAATGCAATCCAATGAGTTTTGTTGTCTTCCGAGTAAATATAGCCGATATGACCGATATTTAACTCAAGTTCTGACAATCGTTTCATTTTTTTGTCATTGCTGACATTTCCGAGAAAAGCCAAAAGCTGTTTGTGCGCCTCACTGGCAGATTTACAAACATTCACGAACACGTTAAATGCTGGTTTATCGTCCTTTTTAAATTCTCTGCGTGATGGTTGCTTCGGCTGATGCTCAATTTCACCCGTTTCACATCCGTCAACCTTGAGTCCTTTGAGGTTGAAACCTGGTTTATTCTTGCTGTCTTTGCCGTCCCAAGAATCGGGTTTGTACCAATCATTGAGCCTGTCTTCTTGCTCGTCAGCATATACCATCAGAACAAATGAAAAAATAATCAACGTTGAAATTAATAATTTGTGCATCATTACCCCGCCTAAATAATTCTTGTTGCGTACTGTATTAGTATAAATCATTCTTACAAAAGTTGTTAAAGGAATTGATGAATTTTAAATATTATTCAACGCTAAAAAAATAACCGGTTCAGATTGAAAAAGTTACAAAAAATATATATTTTTGGTTAATCATTCGGGAAATTGTCAATAGTCATTTAATATTGTTCCATTATCACATAAATTTCAGTTACCAATATAATCAACGCATTGATACTTAGGTTTCATTTTGTGCGAAACCTTGTGTATATGTATTAAAGAAATGCAGCATTAATGCTTGGTGAATGCTAACACATTTAGCGTTGAAATGCTTTTCGAGTTTGGAAAATTATCTGCAGCAACCTTTGTGTTTAAACTTTTCATCAATGTAATTATCGAATTTACCTGACTTTTTCATACGTTTGTGCATGAGGTGTGAGAGAAACCAGTATTTGATATGCAGCACATTTGAGATTGCTAAAATTATGATAAGTGCTTGTGGAAATCGAATTTGTTGAAAGATGTTGAGGAAATCGTGATTGAAATGAGAGAAAAGCAGGATACCGAGTGCGATATAGCTGAGCATAAGCAAAAAGCATGTAAAACCCTTAAAAAACTTCATAAATCCTCCGTGTTCAAAATCTTGTTTTACTCAATTATACAATATATTAGAATTTCGGTTTCACAAACTTTCAACATATGCTTGAAAACTTTCAAATATTCGAGGCATCGATGCAAGAACCCAAGCTGCCATACGATTTCTTCAAGTTTTTGACACGGTTAAATATAATTACACCTGATGACCATGTTCTGCTTGCATGTTCCGGTGGTGCCGATTCAATCGCGCTTTTTCATCTGTTTACCAATGATTTACCGCAGCGATGGAAGAATTTACGTGTTTCTGTCGCACATCTCAATCATCAAATACATCATAGGGCAGATGAAATGCAGGATTTTGTCGAATCGCTATGCAATAAGCACAAATTGCCTTTTTATACCGATAAAATCGATGTTATCACACTCCGACAAAGCTCGAAAAAATCTATTGAACATATTGCACGATATGTGCGTTACGAATTTTTAGGGAAAATTGCAAGAAGTATTGACGCAAGCAGCATTGCAACAGGTCATAATCGTGGTGATCAGGAAGAAACCGTTCTGATGATGATTATGCAGGGTTCAGGCATCACTGGCTTGCGTGGTATGCCGATGAAAAGACCGTTTATGGGTGAAGAAAAAATCAATCTTATCCGACCCCTGCTTGAGTTTTCACGAGTTGAAATCGTCAAATATCTTGATGAAAAAGGCGTAAAGTATCTTGAAGACCCCACGAATGAGGACACAGCGTATTTGCGCAACAGAATCCGGCACAGCATACTGCCTTTTCTCGAAAAGGAAGGTAACCCTCAGATTCGCAAGCATTTACGCGGAATAGCATCGGAAATTAAATCTTATTTCGAGGAAAAGGATCCTGAGATTGAAATTTTGATTAAGCGATGCTGGCATTTCGAAGGTGATAATCCGTTTCTTGACTTGAATGCGCTTAAGGATGAATCAATAGGCATAATCAGCGCGGTGCTGGTCAACGTTTTCAGAGATATCGGAATTTCATCGCGAGATATTAACCGCAATACAATTGATAACATACTAGAATTAATCGGTAAAAAAGAAGGGACAAAAGATATACATTTGCCTGGCAATTGGATGGCTGTAAAGACTTTGGACAATCGGCTTATTTTCAAAAATGATAGAATACGTGAAATTCATACGCGCGAGCTTGAATATAAAATGATTCAGAAGCATATTCAGCTTAGTCCATCAGGAAATACCGGATTTCGAGCATGGGGCAATAATTTTACCCTGCATGTTGTGCAAAAATCCGTTGATGACACCGAGATTGCGAAGATTAAAGCGAAAGGTGATCGACGTTTTGTCTGTATGCAGACGTCGAATGCATACACAACTCCTTTTAATATCAGGCGTAGGCATCGTGGTGACAAGTTTCGTCCGCTTGGTGCAAAGGGATATCAAAAGCTCAAGAAATTTTTCATCAATCGCAAAATCGAGAAGGATTTGCGCGATGATTGGCCCATTTTAGTGGATTCTTTCGGCAATATTATCTGGATTATGGGCTTGGAGATTGCCCATGATGCAAGGGTTTCATCGCATCTGTTCCCTGCGATGTACTTCAGAATTGTTGAAGAAAAGGAAGGCACTTTTCCCCGAGTGTAATATTTTCAACCACAAAAAGCATGAAAATTTTCGCCACGAAGAAACACCAAGGTTCGCTAATGCTGGTGTAGTGACACAGACTTCCAGCCTGTGTCTTTGAGAATTGCAACCATGTAATGCAAGTTGCATGAGTCACTAATCTATTGATCAATATTTATGTTACTGTGATCTATAAATCGTCGCGGTGAGTCGCTCTCAATAGTTCGCCGAATGAGGTTAAACCATCGAGGTATTTACGGACGCCGTCTTCCTGCAGTGTTAGCATTCCACCGGACATTCGCGCCTCCTGTGTCAGCTTGACAGATGAAGCTTTGTTAAACGCGAGTTCACGCATGGCAGGGGACATTTCAAGCATCTCAAAAATACCGATACGACCCTTGAATCCGGTGTTTTTACAATTGGAGCAGCCCAGAGGTTCATAAACCGGACGACCACCAAGGTCTTCAAAATCAAGCCCGATCATCTTCAATTGAACTTCTTCAGGAACAACTACTTCCTTGCAGTCAGAGCATAGGCGACGTACAAGACGTTGTGCCATAATTGCTTGAATTGCGGTAGCAACAAGGAAGGGTTTCACTCCCATATCGATAAGACGTGTGATAGCACCAGGAGCATCGTTTGTATGCAACGTGCTAAACACAAGGTGACCGGTCAATGCCGCTTGAATTGCGATTTCCGCAGTTTCACGGTCACGAATCTCGCCGACTAGGATGATATTGGGAGCCTGTCGCAGCATAGCACGCAAAATTCTACCAAAATCAAGCCCTATCCTGTGATTTACCTGACATTGGTTGATACCTGTAATGTTATATTCCACCGGGTTCTCAGCAGTAATAATCTTTACATCCGATTGGTTCAGGTTCTTTAGTGCTGCATAAAGTGTTGTCGTTTTGCCCGAACCTGTTGGACCTGTAACAAGGAAAACACCGTTAGGGCGTTTAATAATTGCGTTGAAACGTACGTGGTCAGCAGGATGGAAACCGAGTTCCTCAATATCAACAAGTGCTTTTTGCTTGTCAAGAATACGAAGCACGATAGATTCGCCGTGACGTGCAGGAAGTGAGGAAACACGAAAGTCTATGTCACGCCCCTGCATAATCATGCGGATACGCCCATCCTGAGTTTTACGCTTTTCAGCAATGTCCATTTCTGACATAATTTTGAGACGCGCAAGAATCGGACCTTGCAGACGCTTAGGCGGTGGATCGATTTCATGGCAGATACCATCAATTCTGTAACGGACACGCAGTCTTCTTTCCATCGGTTCTACGTGAATATCAGATGCGCGTTGTTTAATAGCTTCGGAAATAATCATATTAACAAGCTTAATAAGATTGCTGTCCTCTGCTTCTACTGAATGTGAAGCAACATCAAGGTCTTCACGAACGAACTGAACCTCACCATCCTTGCTTGAGGCATAAATGTCCTTCATCTCCGGGTCCATACCCTCGTAGAATATCTTGAACGAATCGTCAACAGATTTTGGTGTCGCAAGGGCATTTGCAACTTCAAGATCGAGAGAAAAACGCAGATTGTCAAGAGCCATTAGGTCGAGAAGCTCAGAACATGCTACGATTAATTTTTTGTCTTTTTTCTGAACCGGCACAATCATGTATTCTCGAGCAATCGCTTCGGGAACGAGTTCAATTATTTCCTTTGAAATTTTCTCTCTATATTTCTCCAAATCGATAAACGGTACACGATTCTGCTTAGCAAGTGCTTTGAAAACATGTGTATCTTCAACATATTGTTTTTCAATCAGTGCTTCACCGATTCTAATCCCCTCTTCATCAGCATAATCGAGAGCATCTTGGATTTGCTCCTCAGTAACAAGGTTGTTGGCTTTCAAAATCTCGCCTAGTCTTGGTCTTTCGCCGTTGACTGCCATAAAACCTCCAAATGTATTTCAAGTGGTTAAATATTTTATTCGAGTAATTTTATACAACGCTTTGAAAATTACATTATAAATATATCTTTTACGGCATTTTCATCAAAAAAAAGACTGAAAGATTAAGAAATATTCTGTGTTTAGAAGCAATAATTTAGTGCTTTGTAACAGAAGTTTTAAATATTGGTAGGACTGGCTTCTTAGCCTGTCAATGATGATGCTGAAGGAGTCAGGCAAGATGCTTGACATACCGTTTATTTTCAAAATTAATGTTACACTTCACTTAGTTGGATAAATATTAAGGTCTTATTCTGTCTCGATTTTGTACGATAACACTGCACCTCGAGCTGTCCCAAAGATAATCAAACCAAAATCTGAATTAATGAAAGTTGATGTAATAATATCACCACAAAAACCGATATTCGCGCTGAAATTCTCAAGGTTGCTGCCATCTTCGTTAATTTTGAACGCTTTCACGTTAGCAGCACCGTCAATTGCAAGGATTGTCGTGCTGTTTAATATAAAGTGAAGGGAAACGACCGAGATTTCAAGGTTTGAGTAAGTTGTAACCAGCTCTTTACTTGCAATCTTGTAAACACGGACAACACCCATATCCTGCTCTTTGTAGCCGATAGCGATATTTCCATCATTTGACATATCGAGCGATGTAACAATCGAGTTCGAAACACTGCTGTCAATCGTGCTTTCGATCATTTTAAGGTGTAGATTGTAAATCACTACTTCGGATGAATAACCAGCGACAGCGACCAAGCCTGTGTTTGTCGTATTAATGCTTGAAACAGTGTTCCCTTTAACCTTGAATTGCTTATTAATTGTGTCATTGAGTGATTTCACAAAAACCTGACCACCCTTTGTGCCGATAATGCAGACGACCTCAAAGGAATCATCATTTTGCATCAATATTACACCAACAGACGAAATATTCTCTTTCAAATCCCAGTATTTGACAACAGTTTTCTTAGTGAAGTCCACGAGAAATACAGATTCATCAAGTCTTCCGAAAACGCCATATTTTCCCGATGAATCTGCAGAAAAAGCAGTTATCGGAATATTTTCGTTATTTTTATCTTCATTTTTGGTGCCATTGTCTGCGGATGAAGGCATAACAAGACTGAATTCCGTAGGTTTTGAAATTTCCTCGTTGCTCCAGAATAAAACTTTGCCATCAATCGAAGTTGTAATAATCTCCCCGTTGTGTGTCTTAAATACTCCAGTTATTGAGTTAGTATGACCAACATTGGAATTCGGAATTTTTTGACCGTTATTAATACGGAATTTGCTGAAACCACCGTCCCATTGAGAAAAAATAATCTGATTATCGCTTGTGAAAACAAAATCAGTATTCGGAAGTTTGCTCAAGTATTCAATCTCCGGCTCTTGTTTTTCAACATTCCAGAGAATAGATTTATTGTCAAGTGAAGTGCTGACAAGCCGTCCCTGTGAATTGTATTTAACATTTGTAATATAATGTTTGTGCCCTTTGAATTCAGCGAAAGATTCGCCATTTTCAATTCTAAATATTTTGACAGCATTTTCTTCTCCACCTGCTGCGATGAGTTTCCCTTCAGTCGGCTCGAAAGATACGCTGTAAACCGCTCCAAAGAATCCCTTGATTGTGGTTTTCAGCGCGCCGTTCATGCTGTAAATTCTGATTTTCTGGTCCCCGCAGGCGGTTGCGAAATAATTTCTATCAGCACTGACATCAACCTGAAAAACAACGTCAGGATGCTTTATTGTAATACCGGTTCTGTTGAGTTCTTCTGGCTCAAGCACTTCACCCTTAAGGTTTAAGGTTTCATCCTTGTAACTCCATCCAACAACGGTTTTGTCTTCGCTAGTGCTAAGGGCGATGTTGTTGAGAACAACTATTGATGTAACAGCAGAAGTGTGAATTGTTGAGAAATTGTTGACTTTTGAGTAAATCGGATTCCAAACTGCAATTGTGCCATCTTTCAAACCCGCAAAAATCTTAATCTCATTGTTTTTCGATATTCTGTAAGCAAGTGCTGTTACCGCTGCTTCATTGCGCAAAATCCTCACCTCGGTTAAGGTTTTGTAATCCCATAACCTTACTGTTTTATCGATGCTGCCGGTGATAATGTATTCAGCATTTCTGGTTTTTACGTATTCCATGCATGTGATTTTTGCAGGTTGCCTCCAAGAAAAATCAGAATAAATCTTTTCAAGCCGGAGATTAAAGAGTGCACCTTTGAAAGAACAAGCTTTTTTTAGCTGCCATGGAATATTTTCATTATCATCGGTATTGTAAATTTCAACTGTATGAATGCTCAAATATTCGATACATTTCAATCTAACATCGTGTAAATTGGTTTTTTCATCTTTGAGCTTTGTATTCTCAAGCAATTCTTTGTTTTTCTCAAGATATTCATCTATATCAGTTTTAAGAATCCGAACGTCTTCAATCTTGCTTTTATCCTTAATATCGATGTCATTACATCTGTCAGTAAGCTTTTTTATACCGGCACGAACATTTGCGAATTCTTCTTCCTCAACCTTTCTATGCTCAACCATGTCATCAAGTTTATTAAGCCATTCTCTGAAAACCTTATCATCGAATATTTCCGGATAATCTTCTTCTTGGCGATTGATTTGTCTTCTAAGACTTTGCATCTTTTCAAGGTCTTGCTCTATAAGAGATTCATCAATTTGCTGAATAAGTCTTTCCTTGAGTTCCTTGATTTTCTCATTGCGTTCAATTTCTTTTCGTCTAGTTTCAATGCTTTGGGTTACGAATTTATATTTTTCCTTTTCTTTGGGATTAAGAATAACCAGTAGTGCATAATCATCCACGAGTTTCTGTAATGTATCCAGTTCAGATTTCGCAGCCATTTTTGCGATATCTGCATAGCGTTTCATCATTTGGTCTTCGAAAGTACGTGTTAAAGCGTATTTATACCCTTTTACATCATCTCTATCTTCAAATTTATATGCTTTCCCATCCACATTGACTATTTCACCAAGGACAACGAGATAATTTAGAAGAACCTGCAGGTCGTTTTCATCTTTGGATTTTTCTTTTAATGATATGAGTTTTTCAATATTCGTCTTAATTTTTTCAAGGTCAATCTTGAATTTATCGAGTTCAGACGCGGATTCAGGCAGTTCTATCACAAAATTGTCAATCTTCTGAAGATTATCGTTAATATCTTCAAGTGTTGTTGTTGTATCGGTTCTTAAGTTCTGTAATTTCTTAATGAATTCCGCCAGTTTCTCTTTTGCAATATCCTTTGCG
>CAYZQB010000084.1:0-13133 GCA_964480395.1 uncultured Planctomycetia bacterium | reverse complement strand
GATAAAGCTTATCACCACGGTATTTTGACATAGAATCCGCAACTTCGACAGTTAACTGCTCCAATCCATTTAATTGCAATTCTGATCCTCCCTTATTAAACAACTCCATAGCAGTATCTTTAGATAAGGATTTCAATCCGTTTAAATACAAATTATTACGTTTCCGAATTGCCTTAGCTGTTTCTTTATTTAAACTTTTCAATCCATTTAAAAATAAATCATCTCCTTTCCAATTAGCTAGTGCAGTAGCTGTTTCTTTTTCTAAACTTATCAATCCATTAAATATTAGTCTATCTCCATTCCATTTAGATAATGCCAAAGCTGCTTCAGGAGACAAACTTTGTAGCCCATTAAAACTCAGTGCTGCGTGTTCATTGTCCCATTTAGCTAGTTCAGTTGCTGTATCTTTCGTTAGTAATGTTAAACCGTTAAAGGTTATAGAAAAACCAGTCCATTTAGCTAACTCTCTTGCAGATTCAGCAGATAAAGTTTCTAAACCGTTTAGGACTAAAAAATCACATCTACATTTCGATAGCTTATTTGCAACGGATTCAGTTAAAATTGTAATTTTTTCATAATTTTCGTAATTACTCCTAAGTATTTCAATCCAGATTTTAACTTCTTGAGTAAACTCACTTTCTGGATACATTTTAATAAACTTCTTATATTCTCTCAGTCCACTTTTCTTAGTGAGTTCAAACGCTTTCTCCTCATCATCAGCAGGCAATAATTGACTTTGTAGACACCCAAGTTGTATTAAGATAGCTAAAACAAAAACAAGGAGTATTGAAATATTTCTAATCATAATTTCCTCCGCAATCAAAATTATTATCTGAATTATAACAGTTTCCATAATAATGTACAATTTTATATTTTACTTTGTTTTATTAAAACCACCAGCGTCTAATGCTTTTTTAAGCATTGCTGGAGAATTAATCCAATGTGTATTTGTAATTACAAATCCTGAAGCAGAACTGTAACAATTTTATTTGTAACACACAACATCGCTCAGGCAGGAAGAGTAGCGGATTACACTGCATTTATGTATCTTAGTGAATTAATAGAATTTGGTCCCACCGAAAAATTATTTACAACACTTGATGATATATGAACAGAAGAATATTTATCAGGCAAATTCGGCTAAGATTAAATATCAAATTATAATTTTTAGGAGATAATATGTTGAATACAAAAATTGAAATTCTAAAAAGAGAATTTATCAGATATGCAACTCTTGTCGAAAGTATGATAGTTAAAAGCATTGATGGTTTGCTATTAAAAGAATCGAGGTTTTTAGAGGATGTTATTGAGAATGATGAACTAGCAGCTGAATGAGTTTGAAATAAAACTTGATGAAATGTGTACAAATATCCTTGTTCAATTTAAACCGATGGCAAAAGAACTGCGACTGATTTTAATGATTTTGAAAATTAATAATGATCTTGATAGAATTAGTGACCATGCAGTGAATATCGCAGATAGAACAATCTTTTTAATTGATTAACCGTCTGTTAAACCTTTGATTGATATTCCATGAATGGCAGAGGAAACTGTAAGGATGGTGAAAGACAGCATAGATGCTTTCATAAATGAAGACTTGAAATTGGCATTCGATGTTAAAGGCAGAGATAATCTAATTGATTCTTTACATACTCAGATTTTGCGGGAATTAATTACATATATGACGGTCGATGCAACTACTATCGAAAGAGCATTGCAGTTGATGAGAATTGCAAAAAACCTTGAAAGAATCGCTGATATGGCAACAAACATTTCTGAAGATGTGATATACATCGTCGAAGGTAAAATTGTGAAACATAAAAATACAGAATTCTTCACCAAAAAAAAAGTAGTAGTTAAGAACTCAAACTAAATGGTGCTTTTGAACTAAACATGTTAATATGAAATTGGTGAAAAATGTATTTTTCCAAACAAAGTATTTCGATTGATTTGCATGAAGATTATATTTATTACTAAATATTATTAACTCAATTAAATACAATAGAAATTGTCAAGAAAGTTATTTAGATTTCATTGTCTGAAAAATATAATAATATTATAATTCTATAAATAAAGGAGGAGTTTTGCACATTCTTATAATTATTAATGATCCACCGTATGGCTCTGAAAAACCTTATCAAGCTCTGCGACTGGCTGATGCACTGTTACAAATCGAGGAAAGCATTGAACTGACATTGTTTCTTACTGCAGATGCTGTATTATGTGCAAAAGTAAACCAAAAGACTCCAAATGGATATTACAATATTGAACGAATGCTTAAGCTTGTCATGAAAAAGGGCATGATATTCGCATGCAGAACCTGTCTTGAAGCACGCGGACTTTCACAATCAGACTTAATTGAAGATATACACATTGCAAGGATGGGTGATTTAGCACAATTGACACTTGAAGCCGACAAAGTCCTTATTTACTAAAGTGAATTTCAAAAATAAGTTGTTTCACTTACATTCTTTTATATAGTTATTTTTCATTACAAAATTTCACTGAATCAGGAGAAATTATGGATGTTATTTATTTGGACAATGCTGCTACAAGTTTCCCGAAACCAGGCATTGTACATGAAACAGTTTGTGAGTTTTACAGAAATTACGGTGTAAATCCTGGAAGAACTGGATGCGATTTGGCACTCGAAGCAGAAAAAATGATTAATGACACTCGAAAAAACTACTCAAAGTTTTTCAATGAAAGCTTGTATGCAGCTGGAAAAACCAAAGATTCAAACAGGCTTGTGTTTACGCATAATGCAACAATGAGTCTAAACATGATTATAAACGGAACAATCAAACCTGGTGACCATATAATAACTACAATGCTTGAGCATAACTCGGTGATTCGCCCAGTTAACCATAAGGTGCAGGAAGGTGCTGAGGCAACATATATTGTTCCCGACACCGAAGGTTACATATATCCTGAAGATATTAAAAATGCCATCAAACCCAACACAAAATTGGTGATAATCAATCATGCATCAAACGTTACTGGCGTGGTGCAGGATATTAAAGCGATTGGTGCTGTCTGCAAGGAAAAAGGCATACCGTTTGCACTTGACAGCGCGCAAACCGCGGGGGTTCTGCCAATAGATATGATCGAGAATAACATTTCATTCCTTTCGTTTACAGGACACAAAGGATTATTCGCACCCACTGGCACAGGTGGAATTTGCGTGGCTGATGACGCTGAGTTAGGAATGTCAATATATGGCGGCACCGGCGTGAGAAGTGCTGTTCCTTTGCACCTTGAAGAATATCCATATCGACTCGAAGCTGGAACATTGAATTTGGCTGGTATTGCTGGATTGAAGACCGGCTTGGACTGGATTTTGGAAAAAGGGATTGATAACATTTACAAACATGAAATCGAGCTCATTGGCTTGCTGATGGCTGGTCTTCGCGAGATTAAAGGAATTAAAATCTGGGGACCGCAAGGATTGAATAATCGCGTTGCGACTTTATCCGTTACTCTTGAGAACTATGATCCGTCAGATGTTGGAACGCTTCTTGATGTTGAATACGGCATTCAAACTCGTACAGGTCTGCACTGTGCACCACTTATTCACGAGCATCATGGAACAGCACCGCGAGGTACAATTCGTTTTTCGTGTGGTCCGTTCACAACCAAAGAACATATTGAGACTGCAATCAAAGCAATGCAAGATATTGCTGCTGATCGTCCATCATAAGGAGAAAAAATGTCTGAAGAAATCAATAAAATTGAATTCGATAAAGAAGGCTTCATGGCAAAGCCTGAACTCTGGAACAACGAAGTTGCCTTAACAATTGCCAAAGATGAGGGTATCGATGAAATGAATGAAGTCCAATGGAAGATTGTAAATTTTATTCGAGAATATTGGAAAGAAAATGACTCTGCACCAGCAGTTCGCTTGATTTGCAAAGATGCAGGAATTGGCGCGCGACAGATTTATAAGCTTTTCACATCAGGTCCAGCACGAGGAGCATGCCGAATTGCTGGTTTACCTAAGCCAGACGGTTGCGTCTAACATTGAAGGATAAAAATGGATACCGAGATTATTATTGCAATTTCTTGTCTTGTTTGGGCGTTTGCATTTTTGATGATTCAATTTTTCATTGCAAGAGGTAGTGGAAGAAAAGATTTCAGCACCAAGGAAGGCAATCCAAAAGCAGCAGTTGTGTACAATTTTACGATAGCCATGCTGCCAGCACACAAGGAAACAATTACAAATCATCCTGTAAAGTTTGTTATCGGAATAACCATGCATTTGGGAGCGTTTTTCTCAATTGTAAGGGTCTTTATCCTTTTCTTTTTTCCAGATAAAGTTTTCATGTATCCATATTTACTTGGGTCTGTACTTTTTGTACCTGTGTTTTGTGGGATTTACCTTTTTCTGCGGAGGATTTTCAGTGCTAATTTACGCTCGATGAGCAGTTTTGACGATTACTTGGCAATTCTAATGACTGTAGGATTTACAATTATGACGATATTGTTTGAAATTGGTGCTGTTGATGCATCTGCATTCTTAATATCTGCTTCCGTGCTATTTTTCTATATACCAATCGGAAAACTCAGGCATGTGTTGTTTTTCTTCTTGGCGCGAATAAATTATGGAAGCCGGTTGGGTTACAGAGGTGTTTATCCTACAAACAAAAGAGAGTAACGAGACACAAATGAAACTAAAAACAACTGAAGAAATCATTGAAACAGCGAAGCAGGCATTAAAAGATGCAGTTAAAGGTTTAGGTTCATATCACATGAATGCTTGCGTGAAATGTGGACTTTGTGGCGAAACCTGCCATATTTATAAAACTGATCCGGTTCCTGAAAACCTACCTGGAACAAAAGCTGCCAAAGTGATAAGCCTTTTCAGACGTTATCACACCGCAATTGGCAGAATCACGCCCTTTCTTGTTGGTGCAAAATCAATAACACTAAAAACTCTTGATGAATTAGTTGAAGCTGCTTACGGTCGCTGCACATGCTGTGGTCGTTGTGGAATAAACTGTTCAATCGGTGTGGATGTCGGCTCAATAATGCGAATCGGTCGTAATATTCTGGCTTCGGTGGGTAAAGTACCACCAAATTTACAAGCTGTTGTTGACAATCAAATCAATGACGGCAATCAAATGTCTGTTACACAATCCGAAATAAAAGACACGCTGGAATGGATTTCCGAAGATTTACAACTAGAAATGAATGATGACAATGTCAAAATTCCAGTCGATGAAAAAGGTAAAAAAATTTTGTACCTGGTAAATCCTCGTGAAGTGAAGTTTTTCCCACTTTCTTTATTAGCTGCTGCTGGAATTTTCCATGCTGCTAAAGAAAGCTGGACAATTTCAAGCCGATTCTTTGATGTCACAAATTACGGGCTTTTCTCAGGTAATAATGAAGATGCCAGAAAAATCACTGAGCAGGTAATCAATGAAGCAAGAGAACTTGGTGTCCAAGAGATAATTCTATCCGAATGCGGACACGGTTTCAGGTCTTTTCATTGGGAAGGACCGAATTGGATGGGCAAAAAGTATGAAATCCCAACGCGAAGTATCCTTAACCTTATGCTTGAGTACATTGAAGCCGGTCGAATAAAAGTTGATAAAAGCAAGAATACTGAACGTGTAACGCTTCATGACCCGTGCAATCTTGTTCGTTGGGGTGGTGTTGTCGAAACTCAGCGCAAAATTTTGCACCTTGTGGTCGAAGATTTCAAGGAAATGACACCTAATCGTGAGCAAAACTTCTGCTGTGGCGGAGGTGGCGGAATGCTTTCGATGAGTGAATATGGAGACAGGCGTGTTGAATCTGGCGGAATCAAAGCGGAGCAGATAAAGAAAACTGAAGCTAAAATTGTTGCTACACCATGTCATAATTGTGCGGATCAGCTTTTGGAAATTAATAAGCATTATAAATTAGGCGTGGAAATTCAGGCGGTTTGCGAGTTGGTTTTTAATGCTCTAGTGCAGTGTCAGGATAGTATTGATGGGTAGAATTTTTGGAGTTTTTTCTGGCATTTTCGGTTGTAAATTGTCAATTGACTTTGATATTTTTTTTATTTCTATTTTCAAGACAAGCATTTGTTTCAGTTTTGAGTGTTTCTTTATCTGCGATTTTTTTAGCCATGCACTTTCTTGAGTAAATGCTGAGCACCAATTCTGCCATATTCAGCCAGCTTCCAAGTTTTGGTGTATTGTGAAATACAAGCTTTTTCAAGATTCTTTTGGCTTCATCAGACGTAAAAGCTATGTAAAGCGATGCACTTTTATGTGTGTTGAGATTGTCGTACACAAGTAGAATATTTTTTGCATTAGTGTAGTGAACATCGACCAATTTTTTGATGCAGTGAGTCCAGTCTATCAATGTTCCTTCAATCCTTAACTAGGGTCAGTATAAACCTGTTCGTAAGCTCCTGAGTATGACCATTTTCCACGGATGAGCCGAAATCCTCGAAATCATAAATGTTCATCTTCTCCCTTGGTGCTGTTGTATCAATAATCTCGCGAATATTCCCCAGTCCGTCCTGCAAGAAATAATAATCGTTTCCACCTTTATTCACAATCATGTTTTCATCCATCATTGCAGTGATATAATATTTCTGTAAAACATCGTTCTCATTGTAATCCGCAATGCAATCATCTATATTATACAACATTTTTGATTCAGTTGCACCAATCTTTTTCATCACACGATTACCAAGTGCATTAAACGTGTAAATCATCATCGGATTCGAATTTTTATCAACACCGGTTATACGGTTGTAATTATCATAATCTTACCCCCATGTCTCTTCAACATCTGGACCAAATACCGGGGCACGTCAATCGCTGCTGTTCTTGCATTCTACCTCAATTAATCTGTACAGTGAATCATATGAATTCTACTTTCTTGGCGATTCTGAAGAATCTTTCATTGCAGCACATCGCAGACGGATGTATTAGCCAAATTTTGATGCAACAAATGCGGATGTGAAACTTTTAAGTGAAGATGCAGAAGATGAATTCGATAATTCTGTCTCAAGCGTAAAAAAGACTAAAAAATTATTATCTAATGAATTCTGTTGAAATCGTCGAATATAGATGTTTTGGATTATCAAAACCCAATTGGATTAGAAATATCGAAACTTCAAATATAATTATAAAATTTGAATAAAACTTAAGATTTAGGAAAAAAAAGAAAAAATCTTTGACTTATGCACATATGTGTATTATTATAAATTTAATCAAGGATAAAATATGCCAAGACCTAAGAAAAAACGCAGTGTGTATCTACCGCCAATTTACAGTGCTTTCAAACCTGTAGGTAATAAGCGGGATGAAATTCAGGAACTGACTATTGAGCTTGATGAATTTGAGGCAATAAGACTTGCGGATTATTTAGGTTTGGAACACAATGAAGCTGCTGAAGAAATGGAAATTTCGCGTTCAACTTTCACTCGTTTAATCGAAAAAGCTAGAAGGAAAGTGGCACAATTCTTGATTGAAGGACGATATTTATATATTGATGGTGGTGATATTCATTTCCGAGAAAATGTTATTCAGTGTGTTGATTGTGGGAATATGTTCAAAACAAGTTTAAACAATAGAATACTTTCTTGCCCATCATGCAACTCAACAAATCTCTTCGATTTGGCAGGTGGTCATGGACATGGAAGATGTTGTCAGAATCGAAAACATAATCATGGGAGGTAATTATGCCTGGTGGAGACAAAACTGGACCAATGGGAGAAGGAGCAATGACTGGTCGTCAATTGGGTTCCTGCGGAAATCAAAGAAATCATGTTAACAACAATGAAGATTCATATTCTGCAGTACAAGATATAGGTTGTCGCAGAAGATTCGGTCGGGGCAGTGGAAATCCTGGTCAAAATCGTTCTGGTCGAGGAAATGGTAGTAGTTTTGGTCGTGGTTTTGGACGAAATTCTTAAACTAACTTTTACTTATAGGAGATGAAATTTCATGGGTAAAACTTTCGCAATTCCAACTGTTGACGATGTTTTGTGTCAACATTTTGGACACTGTCAGAAGTTTGCTATAGTTCAGACTGATGGTAAAAAAGTGCTAAATATTGAATTTGTAACTCCACCTATACATCAGCCTGGTATTTATCCCGAGTTCCTTGCTCAGCAAAATGTTGATGTAATTATTGCCGGAGGTATGGGTGTTAAAGCTCAGGAACTTTTCAAGCAGAACAACATTGAATTTTACGTCGGTGTGTCTGCGGAAACGCCTGAAAAACTTGTTGAGCAGTATCTAGCTGAAATGCTTCAATCCGGGCAAAATCTTTGTGACCATTGAGATAACACTATGAAAGTAGCAATTGCGAGTGGAAAAGGTGGAACCGGAAAAACGACGCTTGCTGTGAATTTAGCTTCATTTCTGTCTGAGAATGCTGATGTAACTTTGGTTGACCTTGATGTTGAAGAACCAAATTCCGGACTGTTTTTCTCAGGTGAACTTGTAAACAAAGAAGATAAATTCAAGATGATTCCTGTTTGGGAGCGTGAAAAATGTACGTTTTGCGGAAAGTGTCAAGATGTATGCAATTTTAATGCTGTTTTGAATCTTGGATCAATGATTATGGTGTTCCCGAAGTTGTGTCATAGTTGTTATGCTTGTTCCGAACTTTGTCCGGAATCCGCTCTGCCGATGATGCCTGAAAAAATGGGGTATTTGAAACATGTCAAGGTTGGAAATCTAACATTAATAGAAAGCAGGCTTGATGTTGGGCAAGAACAGTCAGTGCCTTTAATCGCGCAGACAATAGAATATGTTAATGAGAATAAATCGGATTCAGAGTTAATATTGTTTGATTCTCCGCCTGGTACATCCTGCCCTGTGATTGAAGTGATAAAGAAGGTTGATTTTGTGATTCTTGTAACTGAGCCAACGCCTTTTGGCTTGCATGATTTGAAGCTTGCTGTTGAAACAACAAGAATAATGAAAAAAAGTGTTGGCGTTGTGATAAATCGTTACGGCATTGGAAATGACGATGTTATTAAATACTGTGAGGTAGAAAACATTCAGGTGTTAGTAAAAATTCCAAATGATAGAAAAATCGCAGAATTATATTCGCAGGGAAAGCTTATATTTAGTGAGGTAAAAGAATTCAGAAACCAACTTGAACTTATAAAAAAATGGCTTAAAGAATTAAGTATTCAAGGAAAAGAATGAAAGAAATAGTAGTTATTTCTGGCAAAGGTGGAACCGGCAAAACCTCTTTGACAGCATCGTTTGCACAACTAGGAGGTGATAAAGTCATTGCTGCTGATTGTGATGTTGATGCTGCTGATATGCATTTACTTTTACAACCTGACTTTGGCAATTCTGAAGATTTTTACAGTGGTATAAAAGCGGAAATAGAGCATGATATATGCTCTCAATGCGGTAAATGCTTCAACGTGTGCAGATTTAATGCAATTTCGTTAGTCAAAGATAAATATTCGGTTATACAACTAAACTGCGAAGGATGTGGTTACTGTGCAAGAGTTTGTCCTAAAAATGCGATAATGATTGTTGAGCAGAACGTCGGCAAACTCTACGTTTCAACAACAAAAGATGGGAATCTGATGGTTCATGCAAGATTGGTAATTGGTGCTGAGAATTCAGGTAAACTCGTGGCAAAAGTGAAAAACACTGCAAAGAAATTAGCTGACATTCACAATAAAGACTATGTTTTAGTTGACGGTTCACCTGGCGTTGGCTGTCCCGTTGTTTCCTCACTTTCAGGTGCTGATTTCGTTCTGCTTGTTACAGAGCCGACAGTATCAGGATTCCATGATTTGAAACGGGTTTATAAACTGGTTAGAAATTTCAATATTAAAGCGGGATGCATTATTAATAAATATGATTTAAATCATAAAATTACGCACGAAATAGAAGAATATATGAAAGATGAGAAAATTTCTTATATAGCGAAACTACCTTATGATGAAGCTTTCACAGAAGCCATGACAAGGGCACAAACAATTGTTGAGTACTCTGAGAATGATTTGAAAAAGATACTTATTCAAAGCTGGGATAAAATTCAAAATCTGGTTAAAACATAATGGAGGATTTATGAGAATTGCATTTACTGCTAAGGGTGTAGACTGGGATTCTATGATTGATGAGCGTTTTGGCAGAACGCAATATATTTTGATGTTTGACGAAGAGAATGAGGAATTTGAAGTTGTTGATAATAGCTCTGTTGGCGAAGTTGCACATGGGGCAGGACCTCAGACTGCAAAGAAGTTGTTTGACTTATCCCCTGATGTTATTATCACGGGAAACGGTCCGGGTGGAAATGCGAACGCGGTTCTACAGCAAAAAAATATCAAAATATTTGTCGGTGCTGGCAATATGACAATCAAACAAGCTTATGATGCATACAAAAATAATACACTCACTTTTATGTAACAATGAAGCACTCAAAAGCACAATGAATTATGCCAAATATATTAATTTTGCTCGTCGTCTTCAGTTTTCTCCGGAAAACCAAACGATTCTAGCACGTTTTTCAATTTATCACCAATATTTTCAAGGTCGGAATAAATATCTGAAATATTAGCAATATACCAGCCATATCCTTCGGTTATTGGTCTTTGGCGTAATTGATTGCGAAATTCACGAAGTTGAGCATTAATTTTATATTCAAGCTCATATGCCTGTTTCGCTGTTGACTTATTTTCCTCATGATTTCCATTTTGAATCACAGAAAGTACCAAATCAAGCATATCCATCACCTTAGAGAACATCTTTTGAATTTGCTCTTCTTCCTCGTCAGTAATTTCTAAGTTAAACACTGAAGATGCCTTCATACGATTTGCTAATGAAAAGGATATATCACCTATTTGTTCGATATCATTAACGGCATGATGCAGTAATCCCACGTGAATAGGCAACGATTTACTTCTTTCATGACCAATAATTGCTTTGTCAATATAGTTGCTTAGAAGAATCTGGCAGTAATCCAGTATTTCTTCAATATGCTCAGTTTTTGAAAATTCTATTACATCGAACTTTTTCGCTAAATTACGAGTAATAAATAAACCTTCTTTTGCATAATGAAGCATTCGATGTATAGCATTTTTGGCTGGCTCAACGTAAAACTCAGCTGATGGATGAATAATTGACTTATCAGCAGCTTTAAGTTTCAGCATTGGTAGTGGATTTGAATTTGAAATTGGTATAGTAAAGGTTTTTGTTATGTTTTCATCACTTGGTTTATCTTTGATTATGAATTTGGTTATCTTTTCTAATGTCGTAACAAAAGGCAGAAATAATATACAATTTACAATATTGAACATCATATGAGCACCTGCGAGATATAGTGCAACATTTAATTCTGTATCAGTAAAAACACTGCTTGCAATCCCAATAGCACCTTTAATTGCTTCAATATAAACTGGCAAAATAATAAAAAATATCCCAGCACCGATTACATTGAATAAAGTGTGTACCCATGCGACTCGTTTCGCTGTTCTGGATGCAGAAATAGCAGCAATTTGCGCCGTAATAGTTGTTCCGATATTTGAACCAAGAAGTAAAGGGATTGCAGCGTATAGAGTGGTATTCAAGTCAGGACCAAAAGCACCGACAAGAGCCATTGAAGCAATTAGTCCTTCAGTTGCAGAAGAGGATTGAATAATCATTGTAATCAACATACCAACCAAAAGTGCTAAAATCGGTGTATCTTGAAACTGAGCGATTAATATCGGGAAGAAACTAGTTTCCTGCAGAGTACCAACAGAATTCTTCATCAAACTCATACCGAGAAATAGCAGACCAAAACCCAGAAGTGCATTTCCCGTATTTTTCACAATTGATTTATTTGAAAAAACAATCATAAACACTGCAATTCCAATGATTGGTCCATAATACTTTGTGATATTCAAAGCAACAATATAAGCTGTTATAGTTGTACCGATGTTTGCACCAAAAATCACACCAATAGCTTGACGCAATGACATAAGTCTTGCATTGACGAAACCGACAAGCATTGCAGTTGTTGCGGATGATGATTGCATTATTGCAGTTACAGAAAAACCTGTTAATACTCCTGAGAATCTATTACCAGCAAGCTTGGTTAAAACTTTCCTCATCTTAACACCAGCAATTGCCTGCAAACCTTCTGACATTACCACCATACCAAAAAGGAAAAGTCCAAGCCCACCGATTAAATTTGGCATTATTTCAGGAATGTTTAAAAAACCGATAAACGCAATTATCGCCAACATGACCCAGATAATCGATTTTGTGAAAAAGAGATTTGAGAATATTTTTCTAGCTCGCATAAGTACAAATGACGTCATTCTTACCTCAATATGTGAACTTGTTCTCGTATTATCATCGAATTTAACCATATATTCATCAAATTACAATATTTTCTAAACAATAATCTCACTTTCATTAAGTTTGGGTTCTTATCAACGTTAAAAAATATTGGATTGTTAGACATATTGAAGCAAAATCCAGAGTGATAAATAAATAACATTATTATTTTCACATATCTCATATAAGAAATACATTGCACAAATGAATGCATGCCATAAAATATTCAATTTGGTTATTATTGACCTTATCGAAAGTCTTTATAAATATTCTAAACAAGAATATTTATAATAAATGACGTTAAATTTCGATTATTTAATTTAGCTGCAAATGCACAGAATTTACGGAGAAATTCGAAATTTAATAAACTCTGAGTTCTCAGCGTTTCTGTGCAAAAAAATTGTCGACAATAAATTCTGAAAAGATTCCCATATTTTGCTGAAGTTGCATGCTCAATTCGTGCAAAATGCTTGAAATTCTCAGTAAAATTGACTTTTAGCAATCGCTGATAAATCGAAATCTGAAATAATTGTGCGTATTGCCAACGTGTGAGAATGAATTTACCAATACTTTAGAAATATAGAACAGAATTGCTCCTACTCTTTTTAAAACAATTCCGCGTTATTCGATTTGCATCATAAATTATAATATATTTTTATAATGGTAAAAATGATGTATAATATGTGTGATATTATTTATGTGAGCTTTGAGGTGTGCTATGAGAAAGTCAGTGTATTTACTTTCAGCCTTATTTTATCTTTCACTTAGCTGTCATGTGCTGATAAATCCGACACCTGAGATGAATGTCAAGCAAGATACAACAGATATTCCATC
>CAYZQB010000083.1:0-13192 GCA_964480395.1 uncultured Planctomycetia bacterium | reverse complement strand
AAAAAAATAAGCGAAAACATTCCTGAACCACAAAAAAGCAAGAAAAAGAAAGAAGATAAACCAAGAAAAGACAGTAAAACCAATAGTGTCAGCGAGACCGTAAAAAGTTCGCTGAAAGCGTTGGAAATAGCTGTAAAAGTTGCGGACGATGTTTCAAAACCCAAAATCGTTGATGATGCTTCTCGTGAGATTTCGGATGCTACAGAACAAAAGACTCAAAAAAGTGAAATTGCCCCAAAATCTTTAGCTCATAGACTGGATAGAGACAGTAAAAAATCAAACAACATGGATTATCGAGCAGCTTTGGGATGTCTCGTTATATTGGTATTAATTTTGTCTGCGGGTATTGCATTCTTGATTTACAGTAAATATTCTGATAACAAAAACAAAGCTACAGAAGACCTTGCATTTATCTTGCATGCGATGCGGGAAAAACAGGATGAACTCTCCGATACGGTTGATCGGCTTGGAAATCGATTGTATCATCTGGAGCAGCTTGAGATGCAGCGTAGCAGCGATCGGATTAACAAAGCTGTTGATGAAAATGACGATAACAATATCAAAGCACCTGATGACAACAAAAAAACCGAACCAACAGAAACATCTGACGACGATTCCACCACACCAATTCGACTAACAGCGAAAATGATGAAAATACTCGAAGACCTCGATTCTACTGTTGCTTCAGTTCGAATGAATGCAATTATGGACACTTCCTGGGAAAACTTTCGCGGTGCAACTCCGAAACTTCTTGAAATCGTTAAAAATGACGAAAATAAATGGGTGCGAGTGTTTGCTATCAAAGTTCTTGCTGCATTCAGAGAGAAAAAATTGATTCCTATTTTGAAAGACATTGTTTTTAAGGAAAAAACGAGTATTGTTACAGAAGAAGCACAGCTTGCACTTTCAGAACTTGAGAAATTCGCAAGATAATAATTCTGGTTAAAGAGGAGTTTATGGGCAAGAGAAAAACATTTGCTGAAAAAATTATCGGCATGAAGCTTGAACATGAGGTAAATGCAGGTGAAATCGTTGTGTTGAAACCTGATATTTGCCTTTCGCACGATAATACCGCTGCGATTCTTAGCACATTTAAGAAACTCGGAGTAAACAAGCTTGAGAACCCGGACAGACACGTAGTTATTCTTGATCATACCGTTCCAGCACCGTCGCAAAAAAACGCTGAGAATCACCAAAGCATTCGTGAATTTGTAAAAGAGCAGGGGATTCAGCATTTTTACGACATAAATTACGGAATTTGTCATCAAGTTTTGCCTGAGAAAGGGCATGTTTTACCCGGCACGCTCATTGTCGGTTCGGACTCACACACAACCACACATGGTGCTTTTAACGCTTTTGCTTGCGGTATTGGCAGAAGTGAAGCTGCAGTAATTATGGGCACCGGCGAAATCTGGCTTCGAGTTCCTGAGACATTGCGAATAATCATAACCGGCAAAATACAGGATTTTGTTACTGCCAAAGATATTGCTCTGTACATTATCGGAAAAATCCGTGCTGATGGCGCAGACTACAAATCGGTGCAGTTCGAAGGTGAAGCCGTTGACAGAATGAGCATGGCGGACAGGATGACGCTATGCAATATGGCTGCAGAGATGGGTGCGAAAAACGGTTACTGCAGATTCGATGAAAAAACTCAGGTGTTCTTGAAAAATCGTGTAAATGCTGATTTTACACCCGTTTGGTCGGATGAAGATGCAGAATACGTTGAAACACATACATTTGACGCAGAAGTGATTCAGCCGCAGATTGCAATACCACACACCGTCGATAACGTATTCAACCTTAGTGAAAAGATTGGAACAAAGATAAATCAGGCACTCTTAGGCACTTGCACAAACGGTCGTCTTGAAGATTTGCATGCAGCACGAAAAATACTCAAAGGTCGAAAAATACATTCTGAAGTGCGATTTTTAGTTCTGCCAGCAAGCTATGAAATCATGCGCGAAGCTGTTGCAGACGGCACAATCATGGACCTTATCGATGCAGGTGCTGTGATTCTCAATTCCGGCTGTGGTCCGTGTCTCGGTGCACACGAAGGAGTGATGGCACCCGGTGAAGTTACAATCTCGACAGCAAACCGAAATTTCAAGGGCAGAATGGGCTGTAATGATGCTGAAATTTACCTCGCTTCACCATATACCGTCGCTGCATCAGCAATTACGGGAGAAATTACACATCCAGCCAATATCTAATTGATGAATACATTCGTTAAATCACATAAATTTCAGATTAAAAAGGAAAAGAATGAAAAATGTAATTCATGCAATTGCAGAAAACAAAGATGAATGATATTTTAACATGAACCGAACTCTGCGAGGTGGATAAATGTTTGTCGGAGAATTGACTCAGGAAGCTTTCAGAAGGTATTTCTCCGTTCAGGGCGGAAGTTTTTTCAACTTTTTACCTGAATTGTGTCTTACTTTGTCAATTATTGCACTCACACTTACAGATTTGTTTTTCAAGAAAAAAAATACGCGATGGATCATCCCCATTTCGCTTGGCATGCTTGTGCTTACGGCATTTGCAGTATTTATTAGTAATGAGATTGCAAACAACGGGTCTTTTCGCATGTTCAGCACATTGAGTGAAGCCAATTTTTTTGCGACTGGCAAAATCCTTCGTCCAAGCGCAGGATTAATTGCTGTTGACGGTTTAGCGTATTTGATGAAGTTTATCCTGATTGCAGCAACGATGATTGTTGTTTTCATGATTTGGCTTGAGCGTGAGCTTGAAGGGAAAAGACTCGGTGAATTCCTTGCGCTGATGTTCGGTGCGGTTCTTGGTATGTTTATCATGTCAAGTGCAACAAACCTGCTGCTGATTTTCATAGGTATAGAAATTTCCTCACTCACGAGTTACCTGCTTGTGGGTTATGTTCGATCGAATAAAATCGCCAGCGAGGGCTCATTCAAATTCTTTGTTTACGGCTCGGTTTCATCCGCAATAATGCTTTTCGGTATGTCGCTTGCATACGGCGTAACAGGCAGTTTGTATTTGCACGAAATTGTTGCAAATTCATCCGCAAATCCTGGAATTATGATACTTTCCGGGCTTCTAATTATGTTCGGTTTCGCATACAAAATCTCAGCGTTTCCGATGCATTTCTGGGCACCAGATGCATACCAAGCCGCAAGCATTCCAGTTACCAGCTTTCTGTCGGTTGCGAGTAAAGTCGCTGGTTTCGCGGTACTTATTCGCTTCATAGGAACTGTCGGCGTGTCCAGTGCAGGAATTATCGGCACATTTGCACAGGTCGATTGGGTTCTGATACTCGGTATAATCTCAATTCTGACGATGTTTATCGGAAATCTCGGTGCGATGTGGCAGACTGATTTGAAACGGCTTTTCGCATTCTCGTCAATTGCCCATGCGGGTTATATTCTGGTTGGTGTCTGTGGTGCAATTGCAATTGTCAATGCAGGTTCATCCAAGGATGCAGCAAACGCGTACGGCGCAGTAAGCTTATACTTCTGGATTTATTTGTTCACGAATCTAGGAGCATTCGGCATTGTTTTAATCGTTGCCAACAAGCTTGGAACCTCAAGCATTAACGGTTTTCGCGATATTGGATACAGAATGCCGACCGTGGGTATTGCAATGGTTATTATTATACTTTCTCTCATTGGTATCCCACCAACTGGCGGTTTTGTCGGCAAATTCTGGCTTTTCGGCAATTGTGTACATGCTGCCAACCTTACAACCGGCACAACATCAACATTTATGATTGTGCTTGTACTTTTCGGTGTTCTAAACAGTGTGATTTCAGTGTATTATTATTTCCGCATTGTTAAAATGATGTACTTTAGCGGTCATGAACCCACCGAATCAATCGGTCTTGATCCTGTCAGCATCGTTATTATCTGCGTTACAGTAATTCCCGTTCTTATTCTTGGTTTAAGCGATATTTGGGGTGAACTACTAAATCTTGATCAGTCATTGCTAAGAATTCTCGCGTAAATCATGAAATCTCGAAAGATATGTCGGAAAATAATATCATGCAACATCCTAATTTTCTGTACTGTATAAGAAAGATTCAGTATAATGTCGCTCCTCAAAAAAATATATTAGAAATCGGGAAATATGTATATTTGGGAACTACCACCTAACAGGTTCAAAGAGCCAAAGCTCATCGGACAAAGTTCTGAGGGCTGTGTTTACAAAGCATATGATGAGGAGTATAAAACGGATGTTGTGGTGAAACGACTGAATTCGATGTATTGGGAAAAGAATTTCGAATATCGACTAATAAGGCAGATTCAAGCATTGCGCCGACTTGACCATCCTGCAATTATTAAATACATTGAATTCTTTACAGTCGAAGAAGGTAAAGCAACCTGGGTCGTTTACAAATTCTATCCCGGAGTACCTTTGATTGATTTTATGGAGCAATATCCCAAGGGATTACCGGAAGATTTTGCACTAAAAATTTTCAAGCAAATATTAAATGGCATCGAGTATTCTCATTCAAAAGGTGTAATCCACAGAGACCTGAAAGCATCAAACATACTGATAAATCTGGATGAGAACAGCGTTGTAATAATCGATTTCGGACTTGCAACAATAGTTGAGGAACGTGCCGGTACAATGGATGTTTCCGCTGGCACACCATACTATATGTCACCAGAACAATTTCTGAGCTTAAAAGAAACAGATGCTTTGACAGATATCTGGGCATTGGGTTGTTTGCTACAGCAGCTTCTGACAAATACACTACCGTTTGGCTCACCACCGGAACAACCCATGGTAGTTTTCGACCGCGTTCATTCAAAGAGTCCTGTTATTCCCGAAAGGTTGAACGAAGACTTGAAAATGATTATCCAATATGCTCTGGAAAAGAAAAAGCGGATGCGTATGCAGACAGCTGCAGAATTCATGGGTTTGATTAGAACATACCAAGCCCACCGATGATAATTTAGTAAAAATTCCTACAACTTGGTTGTCTTGGTTAAATTATGTGATAATTTCTCATAATAATTATTAAGGAAAATCAGAAATGAAAAGACTTATTGAAATAGTACCAAATTTTTCGGAAGGACGACGACAGGAAGTTGTTGATGAAATAACCGGAGTGCTCATCAATATTGATGATACATGGCTTCTGGATAGCGAGCTTGATACTGATCATAACAGATGTGTTGTTACAGTAATTGTAACTCCTGAATCACTTGTTAAAGCTGGTGTTGCAATGATTGGCAAAGCAATTGAATTAATAGATTTAAACAATCATAAAGGTCAGCATCCACGTATGGGTGCTTGCGATGTTTTTCCTTTAATTCCGCTTGCTGGAGTAACGCAGGAACAGGCAAAAGAATTGTGCCAGGAACTCGGAAAGGAACTTACAGAGAAATTTAATCTTCCGACGTATCTTTACGAAGATGCAGCCATGATTCCCTGGCGTAAAAACCTTGCAAGAATCCGTCAGTCTGCACCACTTGTTGAAGGTGGTGAAAAAGTTCCGGCATTTGAATGGCTGCGGGTAAATATCGCGAAAGAACTCAAGCTACGGAAGCCTGATTTTGGTCCTGAGGGTGTGCATCCATCGGCGGGAATAACTGCGATAAGTACGCGTTTTTTCCTTATTGCATACAACGTGAACCTTGAAACAACAGATTTGTCGATCGCTGAGAACATTTCTAATAAAATTCGCCAAAAGTCAGGTGGTTTTCCCGCGGTGAAAGCACTTGGTTTCGAGCTTAAGGACAAAAATTGCGTTCAGGTTAGTATGAACCTAATTGATTATCGGAAAACCTGTATAGACAAAGTTTTTAGGGCAATTGAAAAGCTTGCCAATGAAAATGGTGTCGTTGTTCGTGAAAGCGAACTTATCGGTCTTGTGCCTCAGGATGCAATTGATTCAACCGTGCTGAATATGCTTGGTGTTGAACCTTCCGAATCTAACATAACGCAAGAACATGGTTTGTTGCCGTCCATTGCTTATTCAGCTGAAAAGCAAAGCACGGAATTAGAACGGTTTACAAGTCAAAAATTGCAGCAAAAGCAGGTATTTGAATTCGACAATATTAAGGTTTTGGAAGATTTCGCTAAAATTAAAGGTTTGAAAAACGGTCAAATTCTCAATCCTATGAGCCAGGATGTTGTAAATGAGCTATTTCGCAGACTTATTAAGCTTCCACTTCTTCATTCTAACCAGATTATTGAAAACAGTGTGAAAGACACAACAGGTATCACGATACCGACGATAAAATCTGAGAATCCGTACAATACATATAAACCTTTTGTTGATTTGCTTGCGTCTGAAGAGCCGGCTCCCGGCGGAGGCAGTGTCAGCGCGCTTGCAGGTGTGTTGGCAGCAGCATTGGGTGAGATGGTTAGCAATCTGACTCGCTCGAAGAAGAAATACATCGATAATTGGGTGCCGACAAAGAAAATTCTCGACAATTTACATGAACTTCGTGAAAAAATGCTTGCTCAGGTCGTTGATGATGCGGAGGCATACAACATGGTCGCTGCTGCCATGAAACTTCCCAAGAAATCCGACTCCGAACTTGAAAAAAGGAAGGTCGAGTACCAAAAAGCATTGAAAATTGCAATTCAGACACCACTTGACACCGCTAAGATTTCGGTAAAAATCGCACAAGCGTTGACACAACTGATGGGAGTCGGAGCTCCGTCAGCCATTACAGATATTGGTGTCGGCGCACTTTTGTGCAAATCAGCGTTTGAAGGTGCAGTGTATAACATTCGAATTAATCTGCTTGACCTTGAAGATGCTGAATTCAGGACAGGTGTGCTTGCCAGCATCGACTCTTTACGCAGCGAATTAGATGAATACTGTGATACAGTGAGAATAAACGTTGAAAGCAGCTTTGGGTAATTTGTGCTGAGTAGTCAAATTATTTCTGTACGTTCTCAATCATTTCATTTAATGATGTTTCAAGGGTTTTCTTGCTTTCGATGTCCTGCTTTTTATAATACTCATCGAGTTTCTTGGCAAAATCTCGCAAAATTTCCGGTTTGATTATCAAAGCTGAATTTTTATCGTTATTTCTTTCTTTTGTAATCTCAATTTTTGTTTTTTTTGTATCGATGTTAGTGAGTTTTGCTGGTTCGTGCATAAAATAATAATAATAATTTAAAACACCGAGTAAGAGAGCAATTATCAATAATGCAAGCGTTTTGCGACGTTTGAATCTGTTAATGGGGGAAATTTCTTCTATTTCAGCGGGGCTTAAATCATCATCTTTGCGCGACAAATCCTTTTCAAACAATTCATGCTGACGCTTGAATTCAGGATCATCGCTGAAATCGATTGTGAATTGTGTTTCAGTTTCCGCAGCTGACAGATCGAAATTCGGCTTACCTCCTTTATAAATCGCGACTAAATCGTTTTTCAGGTTAACTGCAGAGGAGTAGCGTTTATTCGGGTTTTTTTGCAATAAAATCGTAATGATATTATCAAGTTCTTCAGGCACATCTGGACGTTTTTCTGAGATACGGGGAATCGGCGCGGAAATGTGCTTCATAAGAATTTCAATCGCTGAGTTTTCAACATATGGCGGACTGCCGGTAAGAAGTTTATAAATCGTACAACCGAGTGAGTACATGTCAGAGCGAGAGTCAATATTTTCTTTCCCCTGAGCTTGTTCAGGTGACATGTAATGTGGAGTTCCGTGAGTTATTCCCGGCTGGGTTATCTGCTGACTTGCCGTCATTTCCTTGGCTAACCCTAAATCACACAGCTTTACTTCACCTTGTGGTGTGAGCATAATATTGTCTGGCTTTATGTCCCTGTGAACAAGCTTTGATCTGTTGATTGCCTCAATTGCATCCGCTATTGCTATGCTGATCCCCAGAACCTGCTTAATGCCAAGCTGCTTACGCGATTGTATTATCTCATGCAAAGTCTTGCCATGTACGAATTCCATCACAAAATACGGCGGAATCTTCCGATTTTGATTGCCCAGATTAACGTCATAAATTTTGACAATGTTCTTATGTTTAACTTTCGCTGCTGCTCTCGCTTCCCTCCTAAACCTCGCCAAATAATCTGCGTTGCTGCGATGTGCTTCATTGAGAATTTTAATGGCAACAAATCTATCAAGCGAATTCTGTCTGGCTTTATAAACTTCGCCCATACCACCGCCACCAAGAAATTCTATCATGCGATATTTCGGTATTTTCGGAGCGATTATCGAAGTTACTGAAACTCTCAATCTTCGCGACTCTTGTGCAGTGATTAGCCCTTTGGTTTGCAGGAATCTGTCGAAACTTATTTTTGAATCATCGGTTGATGCTTCATGGAATTGCTTCAATAATTCGCTCTTGTCTTCCTTGCGGAAATAATTGAGCTGCTGTGCTAATGAGATAACCGCTTCGTTAAACCGGATCATTATTGCATAACTCTATAAAAACTTTGATAATATCAATTAAACTTCGCATAAACTTAAATGACAGGAAAAAGCAGGAGTAATCGTGAAAATTACTTGACTTAATTTGTAGTGAATGTAAATTTCTTCTTTTCATACTTATAACAGAGGATAAATATGGCGCATTCAAAATCAGCAAAAAAGAGAGTTAAACAAAACGAAAAACAACGTATGCTTAATAAAGCGGAAAAGTCAAGAATGCGTACGCAAAACAAGAAAGTTGTTAAGCTTTTGCAGCATGCTGAGAATGTCGAAGAAATCAACAATGAAGTTAAGCTTGCTATGAAATACTTTGATGTCGCAACCAAGCATGGTGTGATTCATGAAGGTCAGGCAAACCGCAGAAAATCAAGACTGCAGATAAGGCTGAACAAATTCATGGAAAAACAGGTCAAAGAATAATCAGGATATTTCTTCTATAATATTAAAATTTGATAAAAAAGGGTTTAGCCATTGTTGACTAAACCCTTGATTTATTTGTAGTAGTTATTTCTTTTTCTTTTTCGGTACTCTATTTTTCATGGTTTTTGAGTATTTGCTTTCCATCATTGCGACAATCCACTGATTATTGACGTCCCAAGAGGCAATTTTGACTTTTTTCTGCTCAGCAAGAATATTATCGTCTGTAAGAATCCAATTTAGGTTTTGCATAAGAGAAGTTAAAGTAGAAAGCGACAACCAATTACCGGTTTCGCTGTCACTTCCTGTACCTGCAACTGTTCGAACGGAATTTTCGATTTTATCTTTTTTCGGTGCTCGAATTTTCACGATATCGGCTCTGCAATATTCAGCACTGATATCATCGGTAACAACCATACAGATACCCCAATCACCACCACCAGATTCTTGTTCTTTATCCTGTGTAACTATGTTGCTACCCATATAAAGTACAAAACCCGGCTCAAGATCGTTGTTTGTTCCACCATCGATAATCGCATAATTATATACATCCGATAAGGATTTATCGCAACCGAAGCTAACAACCTTAAAACTCTGATTTAATTCAGGTTTTTCTTTCGGTGGAATCAGACCGAGAAAGTTTTCATCATAAACTTCATACAATGAATACCTAACAAGAAGAAACGATGCGATTAAAAGCAGGACGAATGAGAAGATGATAGCGAAACCGTCGATTCCGATTGCTGTTTTTATTTCTGGCTCAGCAGAGACCGCATCGAAATCCTCGTCATATCTTCTGTCGTAGCCCTCATCTTCGTATTCATCATCTTGATATTCATCGTATTCGTCTTCTTCGTATTCATCTTCCTCATACTCGTCATCCTCGTATTCTTCGTCCTCGTACTCGTCTTCGTATTCTACCATTATTTATATCCTTTCACTTTGTTTGCAGACTTTCTGCTTCACTTTACAACATTTTCACTAGGTCAAATAATTCTTGCGTCCTACTGTCAATGCAGTGTAAAAAAGCAGATTCACCTTTCTTTTTATAAATGAAACTTTTGTCATTCTTTCTTCATTTCGTCTAGTTTATTAGAAACAATTCTGAATAATGTTTGATCAAATGGTGGAGCGATGTATGCGAATTGTGCTTTATTGAAAAGAATGAGAGCATTCGTTAATTTTTCATTATTCATAGTTACCATAAACGATGACTCATTGATTGGCTCTTCGTCTTTTATTTCAAGCAGTTTAATGATTTCGTCGATTGTCAGTTTTATCCTTCTCATCACGTTCCAATCTGTGTTTGGATCGGCGTAGTCTTCCTCAACAGCAGTTGAAATGATATTGAAATTTTTGTCAATTGTTTCAAGATTTATCGTTTTGTAGGTTTTGTCACCGCTGAGATCATATGCTTCTTCCCAGATAAAATATTGAAGAGGTTTACGCGGTTTCGGTTTGTACGGAAAAGGCGTTTCGAGGGTTACAGGACTTTTCGTATCGGTATAAACATTATATGAAGGTTGTTTCTGCACAACGTAATCGTGAAGAACATCTTTTAATTCTTCACCTGTTGTTGATTTGAACTGCTCTTTGTCATCATCGCTAATATACTTTGCAAATTCAGCCCAAGCATAGTCTTCGCCGACTTTTCGGACCACAAGCATGGTTAATTCTTCTTTTTTTATTTGCAGTTTTGCTACTGCTTTTGGATTCATCGGATCTTCAACTGACCAGTACCCGTTTCTTGTTCCTGTGCCTTTTGCATTATGGAAATAGTAAATCATGCCTGCGGAAATGCCTTGTTTTGAGCCGGCATCAAGGACAGCATAATCAAACGGTTCTTTATCATTTTCAGGATTATATTTACCGAAACCGAGAATCTCGACTTTTCCTTTTGCTTGCTGATAATCGTAGTTCGCTACTTTTTCATCATAACTTCCACCACCAAAACCACTGTCATAAACACCGACAAGTACATTGGTGTAGAGCATATATGAAGCGATAATCATCACTACGATAGCACCAAGAAGAGAATAAAGCTCGAAATTAACTGATGATTCGGTAGGTATATAAAGCGGACCGGTAAAAAATTCTTCTGCTTCGGGTTCGAATTCTTCCCAATCTTCTTCAAACTCATCATCGAACTCTTCGTCAAATTCTTCTTCCAGTTCGTCTTCAAACTCTACCATATTTATATCCTTACTTATTAGGGATTGGTTGTGTCATTTTACGATAATTATCTGTTTCTTTCGACTTCACCAAGAGGTTTATTGGGGATAAGAATCAATGAACGCCTGACAGAGTCACCTTTACGGATTCTTGTCTGCAGGTATTCAGTTTCAACAACGCAAAATGAAGTTGTCGGGTCAACTCTTGTAACACGGACTTTCGCGATGAATTCTGTTCCTCTGATAACAGAAAATCTCATGCCTTTAATCACGCCTTCGTTTTTGCCTACATTGATGATAACTATTCCTGAAGGAGGTTCCGCTGCTGCTTCTACCATTCCTTCAACAAATTTACCGTAAGAATTCGCTAACGGTCCAATATCCGGGTTCTTTTCTTCATAATGTTCCTTTGCCAGCGAAAGATTTTGTGATTCCCTTTGTGCTTCGAGAAAAGAATCGGAAATCGCTCTGTGCTCTTCGCTGAGTTTGCGATATTCAAGCTGCATCCTGATATATTCAGTTGCAAGCGATTCATACTGTCTGACAGTGTCCTGATACGAATAAACAAGCGCACCGTTTTTGCGAACGAATGCTTCAAGTGAAAGTTTATACGCTTTCATGGCAGCGAGGAAATTCGAAACTCTTTTTTCAATATCAGCAAGTGTTTTCAGAGATACAGTTCTGTTCTTGATTTCTTCATTTGTAGCATTTTCATGAATCTCAACCTGTTTGCTGAGTTTTTCATGGATCGTTTTTAGTGCATTGAATGTTGTAACGAAATTGCCTTTAACACCATCTTGCTCATCTTCAATACTCGTCTTAAAGCGTTTGATGTCAAAAGAGACGATTTTTCTTAGTGTTATTTCATCCTGAAATCTGAACTTGGGATTGTCATCAGCAGCATCAACTTGTGTAATAGCGATGCCGAGAAAAACGCAAGAAAGTATCAATATCATAATTATGAAAATCTTTGATATCATTGCCATTTTATCTCCTTACACCGAAGTGTTGTTTTTAGTTTTGGGGATTAAAAGATTATTTTATGTATGCAGCAGGTTTTACCGAATCTCCAAGTTTAACCTGCCTCATTGTTGTTCCTTCAAGAATTCTACCCACTGCTGAATCCGCCTGGATGTTCACAATCTCAATTTTTGCAATAAATTCACCGTTTCTCGAAAGTGTGAAAATCTGATGTTTTTCGACATTCGATGAATATCCGTGATTTATTTCAACGAGCCCCTTATCCGGGTCATAGCTGATGACCTGTGCGTTTTTGAGCATCGGCGCAGATTCCAAACCTGGAATATAGCTGTCAGGATCGATTTCACGGTAAATTTCTAGAATTTGTCTTTTTGCTCTGTTATTTTTTCTCAACCTGTAAAGGTTATAATCAAAAAGATTAATCTCTTCCCTGAGATGTCCAACTTTTGCTTCGATGCTTGTCAGATTTCTCCAAAGATTCGATCTTTTCTCAACAATCTTGTTCCTATTCTCAGATACCTGCGTAACAGTGCTCATGATGTTTTCCTGCATCGCAGAATAATCTTCGACAACCTTGTCGAACTGGCTTCTGATGTCAGCAAATCTGTCGATGCTTATATCAACATCTTCAGTCGCTTTCTTGGCAACAGAATATTTCGCTTCAAGCTGAGCGTTCACAGCATTGATATACAGAATATTTTCACGCGATTTGAGGATAGTTTTCCACTTTCTCTCAAGTAGCGAATTATACCTGCTGCGTAACCTTTCAGCAATTTCCTCTTCGTGAATCCTGTTGATTCTCTCTGCGCTTGCACGAACCTTGAAGTTATTCTGCTTAGCAAGCAACGAACCTGCAATAATCATAAATACTACTGCCATAATTGCAGTAAGTATAATGAAGATTCTAGTGATTAATGACATCGACCACCTCATAACGGGGATGCTTTTATATTTAATTTTTGAGACTTTACTTGGGGGGGGCAGGTTTACCTGTGCAGATTTTCTGCTTTACTTAAGCATCTTCACTAGGGCATGTAAACATGCGTTTCTTTTCGACCTGTTTTACAAACATCAAGAATTTTATCTGTTGTCAGCCAAACAAGTGATTTAAATGCTCCTATTGTCAATGCTGTGAGTAAAAGCAGGTTTACCTGTGCAGATTTTCTGCTTTACTTAAGCATCTTCACTAGGTCAAATAACTCTTGCGTCCTACTGTCAATGCCGAGAGTAAAA
>CAYZQB010000082.1:0-13280 GCA_964480395.1 uncultured Planctomycetia bacterium | reverse complement strand
GCATCATCCGCATATTTCAGGTAATTTTGCAGGTTTTTCGACGATTTATCAAAATCTTTCAAGCCATAATAACTTTTTGCCAATTCGAGATAAATTGACGAATTTTCTTGATTGTTGAAATAATCGGTTGAAATTTGCCTTCCGAAATTTTGAGCAAGATTAAATTCTTTTTCTGCTTCTGCAAATTTTCCATCAGTAAGGAATTTTTTGCCAGAATCAATTTTTTCACCGACCTTTTTCACCAGCTCCTTTTTTTTGTATTCTTCCTGTTGTTTCAGTTTTTTAATATCGATTTCATTCTCTGTTTTTTCAGGCCTTTCGTTTTTCTCAATCGGATTGTCCTTTTTGTTATCGTCTGAATCTGGTGTCTCCAACGAAGGCATCTCAGGCAGTTCATCGCGATATTTCTGCAATTCAAAAATCGTATCAATCTCAACATGTGTAAAATTCTTGTTATCCGAACTTTCAAGCGATTCTCGAACCATGCGTTGATTGCCTTCAAATAAAGCCAGCAAAACCTTGTCGCGCATACGCTGAGCAGTTTTTTTTATCTCAAGCAGCTTTGCAGATGTGAAAATGTCATTAATTGAAGGAATTTTGATGATTTTACTTGCATCTATCCCAGCAGCGCGCATCAGAATCGAAAACGCCATATCATACGAATTATCTGCAATCAGAAAAACCGACATCCAGAAAAGTGCTTCGGCATTTCTAAACTTCATTCCTTCTTCGCCGCAGATAATAACAGCTTTTTCATAATCCGCAGTATTTAGATGCTGAATTGTCATACGCTTCCAGCCCATAATTACATTGGGTATCTTCAATTCAATTGGTTTGCTGGTTATCCCTCTATCATAAAGCAAAATCAGAAATTTTTCGGACATGCTGTATGCCGTGTTCGCTTCCATAGCCTCATTCAACAGCTTCAAAACTTCCTTGAATGCGACCACGCTCTTTTCAGGCTCACCTGTAAAATAGTACACGCAACCCATCACGAACCAGTACTTGAAATTCCGACTTTCTGAAGTTTCGGTGAGCAGCACATTGGGTTTGCTGGTAATGCCGCGATCATACAGCAAAATCAGAAATTTCTCGGATATGCGGTATGCCGTGTTCGCTTCCATAGCCTCATTCAACAGCTTCAAAACTTCCTTGAATGCAACCACGCTCTTTTCTGGCTCTTCCGTGAAATAGTATACGTAGCCCAGCACGAACCAGTTCTTGAAATCATGGCTTTCGGAAGTTTCCGAAAAAAGCACATTTTTCTGTTTTTCAAGGTCTTGCTTGAAGCGATATTCATCGGAAAAGCTAAATTTAAGTCTGAACCATTCCGGCAGAAACTTGAATCCCTGCATAAAAGCATCGTACGCAAGGGTGAATTCTCCCTCTGCAAAGTAACAATGCCCCTCGAAAAAATATGGAACCGGATGATTCGAGGACAAAGCCTGAGCGATTCTGAATTTCTTGCGTGCAAATTCATAATTCTCATTCCGAAATGCTTTTCTACCGCTGATTACTGCAGCAGCGAAGTCGCTTCCCTGATACACATCATTATTTGTAATGTATTCTTGAAGAGGATCTGTAACAGTTTCTGCACTTTCATCAGCGGAAATTGATGTATATGAAAAAACTGAAACAATAACCAATGCGAAAGTAATAAATCTCAGGCTCGCACGATGTATTTCAACATTTTCCATATTTCCCTCAAACTAGTTGCACTTAATTAGTATAACATACTCAGAATATTTGAATTATTGATTGATATTAATATTATTTTGTGAAGCTTGTTTTCATTTTTGCTGGAAAAACAAAAAAGTTCATTTTTGGAGATTTCAATGTATAAGAAAGTTGCATTATTGTTTACCCTTTTTATAGGGGTGTTTGTGCTGCTCTCATGTACGACAACAAAGAGTCAAAATCCGAAAATAAAAAGCATTCTAAGTACGCCGAACAAAGTTGCAGCTGAAGCAACTGTTGACATCAAGTTTGTAGTTGAAGTTTCAGATCCAAACGGTCTTAACAACATCAAGAATGTTTTTCTCAATCTTGACAATCTAGGTGGTGCTGCCGACCAGGAAATGCAAGACGACGGCAATAACGGCGATGATACATCGGACGATGGATTTTACACATTCATCATGACAGGATACGCTGCTCCAAGTTCTGCTCAAAAAATTGAAATCCAAGCTAAAGTTGTTGACCACACAGAAAAAGAAGCAACAGACACCTACGAAATAACAATTGTCGAACCTGCCATTGTAAAAACTTTCACAGTATCAAAGAACCCCATAACACCTGGTGATACAATCACTTTCAGTGCAACGGTTGAGCCAGGGCAGTATCCAATTGGTGGTGTAACAATTGACTTGAGCAACATAGGTGGAAATACTGATGAACCAATGAACGACCTTGGTGGTGCATATTTTCTCGTTTTTACTGTTCCAGATAACGGCATCCCACCGCTTCCTTCGGGTGATTACGAAATCAAGGTAAGTGCCTGGGATGACCAGATTCCGCCGATTGCAGGCACAAAAACTATCAACCTAACAATTATTGGCTTGAAACCCTCAATAACTTCAACAAATCCCATTCACACAAAAGCTTCAGGAGATATGCTTTTTGAAATTAACATTAAAGCACCAGGCGGACTCGCAGAAATAACAAAGGTTTCAGGTGATTTCACACCAATCGGCGGGAATGCGACAGAACAACTTTTCGACAACGGTACAAACGGTGATTTGGTCGCTGATGACGGAATATTCACTTTCAATTTCGCAAGTGCAAGTTGGGATCCTGCACTTGTTGCAATGAATACCGCATACGTTGAAATTAACATTGATGTTGAACAGACAAGCGGAATCACAATGTTCGAATGGGCACCTCTTTACATTTACTCGGATGAAATCAATCACGTAAACGGTACAACAGGCAACGATACATCAGGAGACGGCACTGACATCAAACCTTTCAAGACTATTCAGAAGAGTATTGATCAATCATCAAACGGTGATCTGGTTCTTGTTCATGACGGGATTTACGCAGGTGTTGGTAATTTCGATCTCGTATATAACGGCAAGAAAATCATCGTCAAAAGCGAAAACGGAGCGGATGTTACAACCATAAATGGTGGTGGAACAGGAGACCCAAATCACAGAATCGCAAATTTTATATTCAACGAGACGCGTGAATCAATGCTTGCTGGCTTTACGCTAACTGACGGAAACATTACCGGCTTGGTAAACGGCGGAGTTTTTGAGGTTCTCGACTCAAGCCCGAGTATCATCAGCTGTGTAATCAAGAACAATTCAGCGAAAGAACGTGGTGGTATCATGAATGTCCGCTCTGGAATCATGACAATTGAGACGAATCCTTGGATGCACAGATGTTACTGCGAAAACAACCGCTCAGGCAGAAGCGGCGGTGCGATTTACTCATTCGACGGTGTTTCGACAACGCTTACAAATTGTGTGTTCAAGAATACTACGCTCAATGCGCTAAGTTCGGAGAATGTTAACGGCGGAGTTCTTTTCTGTAATGATGCTTCAACATACATAAAAGACTGTGTTTTCGAGAACAACCTAGTAAAAAACACAAAATCGGATTATGATGCACGTGGTGGTTCGATTTATATAAAAAGTGATACAAACAAGCCGGATTATCATACAAAAGTTATCAATTGCGTGTTTATAAATAATACAGCTGACTCAGCAGGTGGCAATGCTGAAGGTGGTGCAATTTACCTCTATTCAAGCGGTACCAAAGTTCAAATCCAAAGCTGTACTTTCGTGGGGAATGAAGCAAAAGGCGGTGCTGCAGAAGAAGCCCGAGGTGGTGCAATCTGCTCAAGCAATGCGGTTACAAAGATGTACGACAGCATTCTGTGGGGCAACAGTGTTTCGGGAACAGCAGCAGTTGGGAACGAGATTCAGCATTATTCATCGACAAGTTCCAACAATGTGTTCAATATTTACAATTGCTGTATCGACAATCAGCTGAACGACATCATTGAGACAAAGGTTGGGACGATAATTTCGACAAATGTGATTAACGATAATCCATTATTTGTTACGGGTACAAACGGTGATTTCTATCTGGAGCAGGTGGATGCTGGTGGTGCAGTAAATTCACCTTGTCATAACAAAGGATCAGATACAGCGGAAAACCTTGAGCTTGACCGCAGCACCACACGCGAAGACGGCAAAGGTGATGAAAATATCGCAGATATTGGGTATCATTATCCTTCGTAATCTCTGCATTTGCAGATTATGAATTTTTGACTAAATTTGCTGGTAAAATGAGAAAGAAAAAGAAAATCCAATCCGAAACACAGGTTTTTATTGATGCATTTCTGAATGCGTTTCTTCTCATTGCCCAAGGATTCTCGGTTCATCAGGATTTAAAGAATAAAATCACCAGAGATTCATTAGATAAGATAAAACAACGCTCAATCTCAATCATTTATCTGTTTATTTCGTCATTATTCGCGAATTCAAGAGGATTATTGCATATGCCGATGACTGAGAAGAAAATTCCCGAAATATTTACACATACCAATTTGCAGGATTCGTTTTTCTCTCAGCTTCCGATGTTTCAGAAAATCAGTCAGTTTCTTGATGCAAATGATAAAGAATTTGCAGAAGCATTTCGAAACTTGTTGATTTTTCAAGGTTGTGAGTTTAATTACCAAGCACTTGATGTAGGCATCATCGGCAAAACATACGAAATACTGCTTTCTCAAGAACTTACCATTAAAGATGATGAAATTATTCTTACAACTGAGAACTCTACGAAGAAAAAAACTGGTTCATTTTACACACCCGATGCTGTTGTTGAATATATTCTCGATAAAACACTCGGTACTATGATGTCAGAGATGCAGAAGACGGAGGACATAGCAAAGGTTACGATTCTCGATCCTGCCATGGGCTGCGGTCAGTTTCTTCTTGGAGCAGTCAATTATGTTCGCAAAAAAGTCAAAAAAATCATTGATTCATCAAGAGTGCAGGAATTTATGCAAAAATTTGCGGAAAACTGTTTGTTCGGCATAGATTTGAATCCTGTAGCTGTCGATCTTACACGGATTTCGCTATGGCTTGAGACCGGTATGACTTCAGGAAAACATTTCACATGTGGCAACTCGCTAAACACCCCAGAAAACGCGGTTTCCACGGATTTTCCGCATAAACCAAAATTCATAAATTGGGCTGATGAATTTCCAATGATTTTCAATACAAGCAATTCTGGTTTTGACATTGTGCTGGGGAATCCGCCATATATCTCGTTTTCAGGCAGGCAAGCTGTCAAACTCGATGAGCAAATGAAACAGCATTTCAAAGCAAATTTCAAGGTGAATGGTTGGCGGACGATGCATTCATTTTTTGCAGAGCTTTCGATAAAGTATCTGTCAAAGCGATTTGTTTCGTTTGTTGTACCTTCACAAGTTGCACATCTGGCTGGATATGCGGATTTGCGCGCATTTATGACGAAAAATACACAGATTATCGATGTAAAACATTGGGGTGAGCAGGTTTTTCCTGATGCCTGCACTCCTGCGATGACTTTTGTCTGTGATCGAACCAATAATGCTGAAAATCTTGTAAAACCGAAAGTTTTATGGGGTGTTCAACCGAATAATGACCTTTTTGAGAAAATCAGCGAAAAGTGTTTTTATCTTGGAAAAATGGTTGCAGACCCAGGAGTTCACACAGGTAATTGCTCGAAAAAGCTTATAAAATCAACCGCTGAGAATGATGGGAAATGGGTGCCGGTGCTTGAAGGTAAGCAGATACAACGTTACAAATGCTTGAAACCGATGAAATTTCTGAAGATTGATTATAAAAAACAGGACGGTGAGTATTTTTCAATTCGAGCGATAAAAAAATATGAAAATGTTCAATTTATCATCCGTCAAACTGCAGCTTTTCCAATTGTTGCTCCCAAACTTCACGCAACCTATTTCCGAAACTCAGCACTTGCTCTTTATCCATCTGAGCAGGATTACGACGTAAAATACTTCGTCGGCATTCTAAATTCACGACTTATGCACTATTTTTACCAAGAAATTGTCGCTGAATCCCTTCAGAAGGCGTTTCCGCAAGTTAAAGTGCGAAATTTACGAGTGTTACCTATCCGTCTAATCGATTTCGAGAATTCAAAATCTCGTAAAATGCACGATAAAATCGCAGATTCTGTGGCAAAAATATTGAATGCTAAATCAGATGCTGAATTCCTGATGCTTGACAGGCAAATCGACGCTCTGGTTTATAATCTATACGAATTGAGTCAGTTGGAAATTGCATTGATAGAAGAAAGTACTTAACTATTTCAAATTGAGATGATATTGATAAAATTTGCATTGAAAATTGTGTCTACGTTTATTCATATGCAGTTGAAATGGGTTCTAAATGGGAAGCGATGAACTTTTATTGATAGCCATAATCCTTTTCGCATCGCCAGTTGCCGGTGTGCTACTCGAATTCTGCATTGAGCATCGAAATTTACATGAACTGCGCCGATTCCGGATTTTACCGCCTGCAATTGCCGTTATCGCAAGCTTCATACTCTTTCTGCACTTTGTGGTATCAGGCGCGGAAGGTGCTGTCGAATTTTCGTTTGCATCACTGGGAATTTTTGAAAACACACCGATATCGATGAATTTCACGCCATTTTCAGCATTTGTAGCATTTTTCATGTCCAGTTGCGTGTTTTTACTCAATCGTGGAATTATCAACCATTATCGCGATATGCTGATTCTTGAACCGAATGTGTTCAACGACACGCTATCTCAGCGTTTCAAGGGTTTTGCGATTTTCAGTAATGGAACACTGTTTGCATTGTTGATTATGCTCTTTTCATCGTCCACAGTCCTATTCCCGCTTGGATTTGTTGTGATTTCGATTGCATACTTGCTTTTGCCTGATACCGACATTCTTAGGAAAACAAGCGTTTTTAAGGTTAATATAATTTTAGATTTTGTATTGATTTTTATTATTGCGATATTTATTCAAAATTTTAACGCAAACAACTCTATTTTTACGACTTTGATTTCGCTAATGTTTTTCCTTGTTTTGATATGGAAAACAGCGCTAACACCGCACAGAATGACGAAAAACATAATCAACTGCGAAATTCGGATTCTGTTTCTGACATTTTTGCGACCGGCACTAATTTTTATGATTTTATTGCGATTTAACGAGATAATTTTCATCAATACAATAGCTTGTATAGTTGTAATTGCCTGCGTAACAATAATATTGTTCAATTCCCTGATTTCACTTTATAGAGCAAATAATTCATTATCGCTGATTGAAAATGTGAGTACGATTTCGGTCTCTGCGCTTTTTCTCATCAGTGTTTACGGGCATATTGAGACTCTGTTCCTTTATTTTGCGGGAATTGTTGCAGCGAACATTCTGCTTGCGTTGTCATTTCAGATATTCGCTGCAAGAAACATTGGCAATTCGACTGATTTGGACGATTCAAGCCGATTTAACCTTGAAAATTTCGGCAAACTCAAAAGCCGATTCTCAATAATCATGTTTTTCATAATTATCTCAGGGCTTTGTGTTGCTGGCTCACTGCCATTTATCAATGGTTGGGCGAACTTCAGCATGTTCAGCCATTTAACTTCATCCTTTACGGGTTACAAAGTATTCATTGGTGGCATATCATTTTTCGTCATGAACATAGCATGTTTGCTGTTTATTTTTGCGTTTTCACGAACAATTTATCGGGTCTTTTTTGGTGAATTTCGAGGAAAACCTGAGCAATTGGTGAAACTCAATCTGCCGGATAAAAGATTACTAATTCCGATGATAGTCCTGATGCTATTCTGTCTGATTGGCGGAATTATCAACATTTCCGGAAACACCAAAATATCGGGATTTCTAACGGATTATATTGAGCAATCCGATGAAAATTCGGGGATACTGAATGATAATCTATTCAGCGCGTTATCAAATACAGATTTAACTGTGATGATTTTGCTCTGTGCGATACCTTTTGTCATTTTGCTGGGTAGTTTTTACCTAAATTCGAAGAATAACGATAATACTCCGGAAATGAAAGGATTTTTGCGACTTGACCTGATTTACTTCCTTGAAACGAACCTTGAGCAAATATCGAATAAGATTGCAGGTTTTATCAACGTTATCGCGGATTTTGCATATACGATTATCGAACGTCTGATTCTTGACACAATTTTTTGGTTTGTTGGTAGGTTGCTGCGGTTTTTCAGCACGATATTGCGCAATGAACCGTCTGAATTTGAGAATCCCGCAAAATCATTAAAAAGATATCGACTTGGCGTCGTCATCGTACTGATTCTGGCAATTCTAATAGCTTTGAGCGCGTGTTAAATGAGTAACAAACGGAATCTCAAATCATCAAAAATCGGCTATGACAACATGTACAAACCGGTAACCGCAGAATATATCGGCTGTTTCATCGTTCTCGTACCTCTGTTTATATTCCTGTTTTTCTGTGTAATCTATCTGCTAATGCGCCAATACGGTTATACCAGCGGTTGGGAGATGGTCTCTGATTTTTGGGATAAATTATTTCGGTGAAATTTCAGACAGTTTTCGCTTGAATCTCGCAGATAGCCCTGAATCTGACTCATTTTCCGCCATTTTCGAGCATAATTGCAAAGCTTTCTCATCCTTTTGGGTTTTGAACCTGTTCGCAAGTGCAATAAACAAAGCATTTCGCACCCGCGGTGATTCGTCCTTTGCGGTCTTGTCAAGCCATTCGTAATCGATTTTTTCATATCCGGTCATGTAGTCAGCGACCTGTACCCGTTGTTCTTCTGAGAATTTTGCGAAATGCTTTATCAATATCCGTTGTATTTCAAGGTCTTCCATGCTCTGAATTATCTCGATTGTTTTCTGAACAAGGATTGCATCAGTACTACCAAGATTCGAATCAACAATTGCAAGTAATTCTTTGCTTACACCTTCGAAAATCAGTGAATTCAACTTCGTCAGAGTAATGGTTCTGTCGAAATACATTTTTGCATCTGCATTTTGTTCGGAATCCGCAGTCTTGGCAAGTGCAGCTGCGACATCTTTATCCTTTACAAATTCTGGATTCAAAATCAACCTGTCAAACGCAACAATCCGTACAATATAACTGTTGTCTTTCAAGCCAGTAAGCAGAATTTGCTTCGCTTCATCTTTCTCAAATTCCTTAGCAAATTTATCCAGCAATACACATTTATTGTTTGATGAAAGTTCATCAAATACCTGAATATTGGTATTTTCTTTTAATTCATGTAAATATCCCTGGAACTCTTGTTTTTCAAGCTTTTGCTTGAGATAATTATACGCAAATATCGAAGCATCAACCGCTCCGGTACTAACAAGTTTCTTCAACTCCGACTTAACAACATCAGTAAACTCAGCCTGAATCAAGAATTTTGCGTAACCTTCATCAATTGTAGCTTTTAATTTTGCAAGAGTATTCGCAGGTTCATTTTTAACGAGTTCAATCAGAAAATTTTGAATTTTCTGGTCGAATTTCAGCAGTTGCGGACTTGCCAGCATTTTTATTACCAACCATCGCTCCTCAATTGTATCCTCAGTTGCCACTAATTTCAGGAATTTTACGAGTTCATCATTTATTGATTCCTTGTGATACTTGAACAAAACATGGTTTACCGCTTCCTTACGTATCTGTTCGCTGAGTGCAATATATTCTCCCGTGAGTGCTTTCAGCCCTTCTTCACCATGATTTTGCACGATATTCTGCAGTCCGAATCGAATCATATTCAGGTCTGGATACCGCAGATTGTCCAATAAAACTTCGAGTTGCTGCTCTTTTGGAAACTTGCTTAGCACCGTCGAAGCATTCGCAATAACTTCCTTCAAAAGCTGGTATTTCGGGTTCTTACGGTCGAAAGCGTGTGCAAAATTCTTAACATTGGCATATACACCGGTTTTATGAATAAAATTCGTATGAATTAGGTAATTGAAAGCAGCATTTTGGTATCGATTCGGTTCTTTGTTTAAAATATTCTTCATAAAGTCAATACTTGCATCAAGGTCGGAACGCAGCAGCGCAGTAAAAATCAGGTCTTTACCTTCGTCTTCGTTAGCAAGCCAGAGTTTGTTGATTGCTTCAAGCCCTGCACAACCTGCAACTATCTGGACTGCGAGAGAAACCTTCAGTAAAGGATGATTTCGTGTCCAACCCGATAGGAGTTTTTGTAGATAAACCTCTCCAAGCTCCTTGCTGCCACGTTTTGCAAGCAAATCCGCTGCTGGAACATAAATTGTCGCTAAATCTTGCTCAAACAACGGCAAAATACGCTCTTCAAGCTTTTTTCCTTCAAAATCCTCAGCCAGTGTTACAACCGCTTTTTGCTGAGTCTCAAACGTGAATGCAGAAGGCATTTCCACTGCAATCTTCCGTGCGTATTCGATTGTCATTGGCATATCGTTAGGTATCTCCTTGAAAATCTTGTAAACCGACGTTTCCAACTCACCGATGGGCTGAAGCATCGACAACTGAACGTTTGTCTGGTATAATCCGCGTTCTGCACCTTCAAAAACCTTATCCCGTTTCATACCATCAGTTGAAAAAAGGATTTTGACATACTTGCTTTTACCTGATAAATCCCAGATATAGACGATGTCTTTCTTTGCATCTATGCGCATTTCATTGGATAAAACACCATCTTTTGGTTTGATTTCATAAATTCGCTTACCGGTATCAATCTTCAACTCGATGATATCAAAGGGTTTGAGTGTACCGATTTTGATTCGCTTCCAATCTTCAGTAATTTTATATAGTTCACGCTCATCAGTTGTGTAATTATCAATAATCAGCAATGCTTTTCCTGTTGCTGATGCAGAATTTGTCCCGTTTTTCGGAGTTACTGGCGTTATTATCTCGTCTTCATCACCGCAACTGACAATAAAAATCAAACACAAAATAAAAATGGATATTATTGTTGAATTTCTCATCTCAGCCTCATTATTTTTATCAATATCATAACATTTGTTGAGATTTATTAGATAAAAAAACCCCACCAACAAAGCGGGGTTAATGAAAAATCCCATTTTCATTCAAATACGCTATAAATCGCATAATTCTATCTTTGCTGGTTACTACTGAGGATTGTTGTTAGGAGTTTTATCGTCAAGCGATGCCAAACGTTCATAAATCTTGAAGAATAGGATGATCACTTCAAAATAAACACGAATAAAAATTGGTCCAAAAATGATCGTCAATAATCCAGGAATTACACCTGCAGTACCCATCATAAACAATCCAGCAATCACACTAAATACAACAAAAATCCAGAACAAGATTTGAATGATGATAGGTGTGATAAATTGCTTAAAATTAAAGAAATCCTTCATGCCTTTCTCCTTTTAAAACATACATTTCGATAAACAAAACGCAAAATGACAGAACTTGACTTTTCGGATTATACAATAAAATAATTTACAAATACATTATATTGAACCTAAATCATGCAATTTCAACTTCTATATAAAAAAAACCCCGCACATGTACGAGGTTTATTGGAATTAATAATTATTTACATTATTTCACTGCTTCGTCAATGATTTTATCCTTGTTATAGTCGGTAACCATTGTGTTCGTTGTCAGCATCAAGCCTGCAACCGACGCAGCATTCGCAAGCGCACTTTTCACAACCTTCGCAGGATCAATAACGCCGCCTTCGAGCAAATTCATGTATTTGCCAAGGCGCACGTCGAAACCAAAGTTAATGTCCTTGTTTGCAAGCACTTCCTCGACGACTACGGCACCATTGAAACCTGCATTGCTTGCGATCGTTTCAAGGGGAATACGCAAAGCAGAAGCGATAATATTCTTGCCATATACTTCGTCGCCTGAATATTCGACCTTGTCAAGCTCAGCAATCGCGCGGATAAGAGAAACTCCGCCACCTGCGATAATGCCTTCTTCGACCGCTGATTTCGTGGCATTAAGCGCATCCTCAACGCGCATTTTCGTCTCTTTCATCTCAACTTCAGTTTTTCCGCCGACTTTGATGACAGCAACGCCACCAATAAGTTTTGCCTTGCGTTCAACGAGTTTTTCACGGTCAAAATTCGAATCCGTCTTTTCAATTTGAATGTCAAGCGCATTTACGCGAGCTTCAATGTCTTCAGGTTTTCCGAGACCTTCGATAATCGTTGTGTTTTCCTTATCAACGACAATTCGGCGTGCTTTTCCAAGATTTTCGAGCGTAATTGTCTCAAGTTTCATGTTCTGCTCTTCAGAAACAACATTGCCACCTGTTAAAATCGCAATATCTGCGAGCATATCCTTGCGGCGGTCGCCGAATCCTGGTGCTTTTATCGCGCAAACATTTAAAACACCTTGTAGTTTGTTCAAAACGAGTGTTGTCAGTGCTTCACCTTCGATGTCTTCAGCGATTATCAGCATCGGTTTGCCTGTTGGCAGGACTTTTTCAAGAATTGGCAGAAGTTCGCGAATATTGTTGATTTTCTTCTCGTAGAGCAGAATGTAAGCATCGTCGAACTCAGTTTTCATCGCGGTTGCATTGGTTATAAAATACGGCGAGATGAATCCTTTGTCAATCTGCATACCTTCGACAACATTTAACGATGTCTCAGTTGATTTACCTTCTTCAATCGTGATAATTCCACCACGACCGACTTTGCTCATCGCTTCTGCAAAAAGCTTACCGATATAATTGTCATGGTTCGCAGCAATCGTGCCGATACGCTCGATTTCATCATCGGTTTCAACCGGTTTTGCGATGCTGTCGATGTATTTCACGGCAGCGTTTGTCGCCTTTTCGATTCCGCGTTTAAGCTCAATCGGATTTACGCCTGCGGTAACAATCTTCAGACCTTCCATGAGAATCGCTTCCGCCAAAACGGTCGCAGTCGTTGTGCCATCACCAGCAACATCATTCGTTTTATTCGCAACTTCGATGACAAGCTTGGCACCCATGTTCTCAAAGGGATCGGAAAGCTCAATTTCCTTGGCGATTGTTACGCCGTCGCTTGTAATCTGCGGTGCACCGAAGGATTTCTTCAAGGCAACTGCATGACCAGCGGGTCCGAGAGTCGATTTCACTGTCCTCGCAAGAGTGTGCACACCCTTGAGGATCTTTTTCCGTGCTTCCTCAGTATATAAAATCTGTTTTGCGCCCATTCTAAACTCCTTTTGTTAGTTCTATGTTTCAATCTATTTCAATTCTTTTTTTTTGCCACTAAGAACACCAAGTTCCACTAAGGTTTAACATCCTTTTTCTTCTAAGAATTTTAGCCACTAAG
>CAYZQB010000081.1:0-13481 GCA_964480395.1 uncultured Planctomycetia bacterium | reverse complement strand
GGTTTGAAGAATAATCTGGCAGCATTGTCGTATCTTGGGTCTGATATTCCTGAATTGGCTGATGTTATTCATCTCGGAGGTCCGCTTAATCTGTCTGAGGAACAACTCATCAAGGCAAACGTAGATTTAGTCATCGCTTCTGATTCGAGACAGCTTAAAGAACGTATGAAATCAACCATCTGCAATACTAAGATACAGAAGCTATTCCTTAAGCATGAAAATTTTGCTGATATTCTTAACTGCATCAAGCAAATCTCAATTGTTATGGGTGTTGAACTCGAAGGTGCAAACCTTGCTATGAAATTAACCGCAGAAATTGACATAAATCGACCCATTGCTGAGAATGCTCCTCGTGTATTATTGATTTACAAGGCACAAAATGGGGAATCAGGCGGTTTTGTCTCGTTTGCATGCGTTGACAAGGGAACTTTTTTGGATGAGCTTTTGCGGTCAGCAGGAGGGAAAAATGCGATTGAAAACAGTTCGGGTCGTTGGCCTCAGCTTTCTGTTGAGGATTTAATGCGTCTGAATCCCGATATAATCGTGGATTTACGTCCTGATTTCCAAAAAGATGTTGATGAAATAAAGGCAATCTGGAGGAAAACCGCGCCGGCTTCGACTGTCATAGCGATTGCGGAAGATAATATTGCTGTAATCACGCACCATCACGCACTTTTACCTTCGCCGAAAGTGATCGAAGTACACAAAATCCTGCAGAAAATTATCCAAGATTATCGCAAACCGTAAAGCATTATCAAAGTTGCAGAATAATGTAACAATCAGTTATATTATAGGTATTAATGATTTTAATAATGTCCTTGAGGATTGGATGCAAACGAAGTTTTTTTGTGTTGAATGTGGTAAAAAGTTTGCAACAGATGCGAAATTTGCCGGAAAACCTTTTCAATGCAGCACATGTGGGACTATGAATACTATTACGAAATCAGATGTGCAAGATGCAAATGGACTTTCAGAAAATGAGATTCAAGAAATTAATATTGCAGAGATTATTGGAAACCAAGATGTTGTAAAAGATAACAAACACAATCAGCATGAAACACCTGCAATTTCAGTGAAAAGAGCATCTTTATATCGTAAACGCCTTAATATTGCAGTACAAAAGACGAATACATTGCACAAAATAATTCAAATTCTCATTCCCGGAACGCTCGTAGTCGCATTTCTCATAGCTTTGTTGATTTTCTCATTAAATTCTTCTTCCTCAGAAAATTCCAATGTTAAATCGGAAGTCGAATCTAAAAATGTTGAGGTTACACCAAAGCCGGAATGGAGATTGCCCGAAGTTGTTAAAATTAAAGCTTTGACGAAGGATGATAAAGAAAAACAAGTAAAAATAACGCCTGAAACTGTTGAACCGTCGGCAATTGAGAACACAACTGAGCCCGATCAAATCATAATTCTGCCAATATCAATAATCTCGACACTGCCACAATCATTCATGGTTGGATACCGTGAAAACATTGCCTTGCATGCAACAGGCGGGATTCCACCATACAATTGGTTGCTTTCTGATGGAAATCTTCCTATCGGCGTGAAATTTATTGGCAATAAAATCGTTGGAACTCCCGAAGAAGATACCATAGGTGAGTATGCTTTCACTCTGAAATGCATCGATTCAAAAGACAATATTGCTGAAATACCTGTAAAATCCTCCGTTGATCCAATGCTCATGTTTAATTTCGAAGGTTTCCCCGGATTTATGTACATCGGAGAACCGGTTGAATATACATTCTTAGCAACAGGTGGAACAAAGCCCTATTCGTTTACCCTCATTGAAAGCACGTTGCCAGAAGGTCTGCACTACGATACAAGCATGCAAACTTTAACTGGAACGACCAAAATCGAAGGTGATTTCACTATTACGCTTCGGGTTACCGATTCACTTGGTAGAACAAATGATAATGCTCTTGAAACGTTTGAATTTTCGGTTATGACGCGCGAAAAGTCCGATGTTGTCGGAAAAGATGAAGCTCTGCCGAAGCCAGAGGAACTGGATGATGACGATGACGATGAGCCGGAAGACGCTTCCTTAACCGAAGTTCAGCAATTGATGCAAAATGGAGCAAACCAGCACAAAAACAAGGATTATCAAGGTGCGATTGAAACATATTTGCAGGTGTTGAAACTCGATAACGACAACGTTTATGCGCTTTACAACATTGCATGCGCATACGCACTCCTAAAAGACAAGAAAAAAGCGTTTGAATACCTTGTAAATGCGGTAAATGCTGGATTTATCGACTATGTGCATATAAAAAATGACGATGACCTGAAGATTCTGCAAAGTTCGACAAAATTTATAAAACTGATAAAAGACCTTGCAAAACGTTATGACATTACCGGCAAAGCCCTGAACAAACCTCTGGAAGAGCTTTTCCCCGGATATTTAATTCATCGGGATGAAGCAAATAAACTGATTTTCCTGACAAATGTGGGTTCAAACGATGAAAAACGTAAGAAAATACTGGAGTTTATAGCGGAACAGCTCATGAGTTATGCGAAAGCTCAGCGTGAAAGTTTATTCGACCGAAAACCTTCATCCTATATCAAAATATTGCTGCCAAACGACAAAGATTTCACCGTTTATCGCAAACAGGCGGGATATTCCGAGATTGTCGGCGGGTGGTACAATCCGGGTACACAGCTGCTCATCTCAAAAACACTCGGACACACGCTGATTCATGAATTCACCCATGCGCTGCACTATGCAGACACCTGGTCTCGCGGAATATGGCACAAAATCTGGTTCTCCGAAGGTGTTGCCACATGCTTCGAAAACAGTATGCTCCCTGAAGGAAATCGCAAAAATATCGTCCCGATTCACAACTGGCGCATGGACCTTGCCATCAAACAAATGGAAACCGACAATAAGTATTATGTCCACTGGCGTGAGTTTTTCAACATGCCGCGAAACAAATTCCTTGGAACACAGAATATCCAATATCATTATGCTCAAGCACGATACATTGTCTATTGGCTCAACGAACTTGGCAAACTCAAGGAATTTTACGACTCATACAATTCGACATACAAGAAAGATAAAACGGGCATCAAAGCGTTTGAGAAAGTTTTCGGTCAAAATCTAAGCAAAATTGAAGAGCAATGGAAAACCTGGATGAAACAAGTGAAAAAACCGGTCAGGTCTGCTTGGCTGGGTGTAATCCTGTCTTATCGTCAGAATCCGCAAGGAGTTAAGCTGACCCAAGTGGTCAAATCCAGCCCTGCGAAATCTGCAAAACTCAAAACTGGCGACATTTTACTGCGAATCGGCAGTATCCCAATCGACACCGTAAATAATTTTGCTTATGCAATGACCGCATATAAACCGACTGACGAAATTGAAATCACCTTCATCAGACGTGGTGAAATTCAAGTTGTGAAAGTTAAATTGGTATTTCGCGAAAACCAAAAAGGTTATTGAACAATAATAAGTAATATTATCTTTAATAAATATGTGAAAGTATCTCAGCATTTTTTATGCGCGGATACCTTCGAATTAATGTAGAATATATTCCATTGTAAATATCGTATATATGTAAATCAGAACGAATATAAGGAGTGTAATCTATGGGTAGGGTAAATTGGATTCTGATTGCTGTTTGTGCATTACTATGCAACTCACTTTCATGTGGCGTTGACATAAATCCTTCGATAAATCTGCTTGCTATCCCTGATTCACTCGATTTTGGCACAATTCCAATTGGCAAATCAGATACAAAGTCAATTGAATTGAGTAACAAAAGCATAAAAGTTACTGTTCTTACCGAAATCAAGTTAGTTTTCAACGATGAAAATCCTGACTGTGGCGAAATTGCTATCACTGAAGGTGCGATACATTCAAATGTCGATTTGACCGAAGGTAATACGTATACAATCGGAATAACATTCGCTCCATCAATTGCCGGTAATAAAAACATCAAACTCAAAATTTCCTACATGGTTGGAAAACTGCAAAAAGAAATGATTATCCCAATTGCCTGTGCAGCCGTTGAGAGTTTGATTCGAATCACACCTGAAATACATGATTTTAGACATTCTTATCTAAACGAAGAGCACAAGAAAGTATTTACAATTTCTAATATTGTTTTTAGACAGGTAACCATCGAATCTATTTCTCTTGTTGAATACGGTTCAACAACTGCTGGGGACGAGATCAGTATAACTTCAGGTTGGGATTTTGTCTCGAAAATCCTTGAAATTGCGGAAACTATCGATATTGAAATTACGTTTATTCCCAAAGATGTTACCGCGAAATCCGCTCGGATGAAAGTAGTTGTTGCAGGTTCTGAGATAGATTATTTTGCGGATATATCGGGTTGGGGCAGCGAAAAAATCGATTTTGTTACAACTTCGCCATTACCTGAAGCAGTTAGAGGTAGCTCCTATGAATTAACATTCGAAGCAACCGGCGGTGATGGTCATTACTCCTATAGCATTGTCAGCGGTGCGCTTCCCGTTGGATTGACACTTTCTCCATCTGGTATAATCTCAGGAATTGCTGATACACATGGTGAATACACAATTGTTGTCAGATTGCGGGATTCTTCCGGTAACTCTGTAACAAAGAGTTTCAGTCTTGAAGTTACATATGCAAGCTTAATTCGTGATCCACATGACTCCGATTCAATCTACATCTTTTCTGAGTCTGACGATGAGGGTTTTTACATCGTAAATCTGATTAATATCGGTATAACACCGCTTAATATCACTTCGATAACACTCACAGGTACAGGTGCAACTTCCGGCGAAGCAACAATTCTCAATCAGCCGACACTCCCTAAAATTCTGCAACCCAGCGAATCGACCAATATCACAATCAAAGTCGAATCAGATCTTGATCAGGGTAGAACTGTAACACTTCGGGTGCAGCATACAGGTTTCAATTCGCCTTTTTCTGCAAATTTCACATGGCGTGTTGAGGGTGACAGGCATATTTTCATCATTGATGCTTCGGGATCTATGCTTACCAGGCACAATGTTTCATATCCGGTTTATAATCAGGACGGCAATATAATCGTTAATACGACTCGATGGCAAGTTGCGGTTTATGATATTTCTGTAGTTCTCAATAATTTAGATGATACCGACAAATTCGAAGTGATTGTTTTTGAAGGTTATTTGCATTATTTTTTCGGGCAGATGGAATATGCTTATGGTTCGAACCGCTACGATTCAATTGCCTGGTTGTTTAATTTTCCGGTTACCGGCTGCAGTAACATGTACGATGGTATGTACAATGGATTTCACAATTATGGCACTTTGTCTGAGATGTATGTCTATTCGGATGGTGGTGCGAATACTGCACACTTAATTGGTTGTGGTGATTGCGCCTGTGGTGGTTCAATAGGGACACGAACCGTTGCCGACTGCAGAACATGGGTTCCGGCAATGGCAGCAGTAAATCCTGATTTTCACCTGTATATGTTGCAATATGCTGCTTCTCCGACCAGTTTCATGCAGCAAATCGGAGCATTGGCAAACTGCTCATACACACTAAAATAATCGAATCTGTAACGGATGCAACATATTACAAGTGTTTAACAAATGTAACAGTTGTTTCATATACTTCACATAATCTAAAATCATAATAATAATACACTTCATCGCGTCGATGCAAGTTGTTGCAATATAAAGAGTTATAACGTCAGGGATACTTATGCTGAAGTTGGTATAACATTTGCATATATTATTTGCTACAATGAGATACAATATCGTGGAGGGTGCAGATATGTGTAAAAATCTGAAAGTTTTATGTATATTTTTGTTAACATATTTTGTTGTATCCTGCGAAGTCTCGATAAATCCTATCATCAGTATAACATGCTTACCTGAATCCCTGGATTTCGAGTACGTACAGGTGCATCATAAAGTTACGCGAAGCTTACAGATTGTTAATACTGGTTCACAAGTAATACAACTAAAGAAAATTGATCTCGAATTTTTCAACTCCACGACAACAAGTGATGAATACACAATATCTACAGGCAAAATCAGCCAGAATATTTCGTTGAATAAGAACGAATTTCACGAAGTAAACATTGATTTCAAACCAAATAATTCAGGTGTAAAATCAGTTAGATTGATCGCTCAATATTTGGTCGACAATTGTGCGTTTCATTTCAAATATTCAGTAACTGGAATAGGTTATGCAGGACTGATTCAACTATATCCTGCTGTCCTTGTATTTAATCCGGCATACGTTGGCGAAGAGCAAAAGGGAAAATTTACTGTCATAAATCGGGATTCCACACAACTTACTGTTAAAAACGTTGCAATCACTAGTTTCGGAGCAAATACTTCTTACGGTGAATTCAGGATCATATCCGGTTGGGACGGAAACAACAGAACATTAATCCCCGGACAGTATTTCGAAGTTTGGGTTGCCTTCAGACCTTTAAGCACAAGCCCCAAAACCGCAAGACTAACTGTAAATATCGCCGAGTCTCATTTCGATTTTAACATCACATTATCCGGGCTATCTTGCGAAACTCTTGCGTTCGTAACAAATGCCAAACTTAATGATGCAAAGCACGGGAAATTTTACAGTTGTTCTTTCGAATGCATTGGTGGTGATGGAAAATACAGCTTTTCCGTCCCAAATTCCAATCTACCGAGTGGTTTATCACTCAGTTACAACATTATATCGGGTACTCCAACAGTTCATGGCGATTTTGGATTTTCGCTTGTGGTTAATGATGATTCTGGACATTCCGCATATAAAACATTTATCCTGCATATCAGTTATGCAATGCTTTACCGAAATTCAACAGATGTTGACACAAACTATGTTTTCAATCAAACAAATGATACCGGTACTTACATCGTGAATCTAATTGCTGAAGGTGATATTGCATTGACGATTAATTCAATTGCACTGTCAGGTGCTGGTTATACTTCACGCGAAGCGACGATTTTAAGCAAGCCCACGCTCCCCCACGCCATGCAAAATGGTGACAAAACCCAGGTTGTCATTCAAATTGTATCCAACCTCGATGATAATCGCAATGTTACACTGACGGTGAATCATACTGGATATAACTCTCCGTTTGATAAAATCTTTGAATGGGATGTTAGTAATTCACCAAAATCGTATATTTTTGTTTTGGATCGATCTGGCACAATGAGTGCGAGTGGTAGTTTTGGTTTTCCGGTTTACGACAAAAACGGCAATATTATCACATATCCCAATCTCTGGCAGGCATTGCAATCATATATTGCTGATAGAATCAATGCATTAAATTCGAATGATTCTTTCGATGTCATCACTTTCGCTACATCAATTTACATAAATTTCTCCCAATTGAATCCTGCAACAACAGGCAACAAAGCAACAGCAATAACCTGGCTTTACAATCAGGGAACAACAGGATGCAATAATGCATACGATGCTTTGAAAGCTGCTTACAACAATTACGGACAAGTTGATATAGTTGAGTTTTATTCAAGAGGATATCCGAACACCGCATTATCACTCGGTTGTGGTGCTTGTGCCTGTGCCGGTTGGATTGCATCTCGCATCATTACAGACGTAAGAAGTTGGATGGGTCGACAGATAGCATTATACAGTGGTCACAAATTGAGTGTCATTCAGATTGGTGGAAGTCCCTTGTCATTTATGACTCAGCTTGGGGCACTACCCAATGCCGAATATCAACTCAAGTAAACTTGGGAAACAATCTAGCATTACATTTTACTATGCTAACGTTGTATCGAATTTGTAACACATGTTTCATATTTTACACGTATAAAGCTTCTATTTCATAAATTACTTCCCAAGAAAAATTATGTGAACCTTTTCTCGCTTCACATTGCTAAACAATAGGTTGTTTCTGCTGAAGTTGGTATGGCATTTGCGAGTAATAATTGCTATAATGATTTACAATATCGGAGAGGGTGCAGATATGTGTAAAAATCTGAAAGTTTTATGTATATTTTTGTTAATATATTTTGTTGTATCCTGCGAAGTCGCTATTAACCCAATCTTCAACATTACGAGCGTACCTGATTCTCTGGATTTCGAGTATGTACAGGTGAATCATAAAGTTACCCAAAACTTGCACATAATTAATAATGGTACACAGACAATTCAACTAATAAAATTCGAGCTTGAGTTCTTCAGCTCATCTACATTAAATGATGAATTCAAAATATCTGCAGGAATGATAAATCAAAATATTTCCTTGAATAAGAACGAATATCATGAATTAAGCATTGATTTCAAACCACTAAATTCTGGTGCAAAATCTGTTAGACTGAATGTTCAATATCTTGTTGATAATTGTGCATCTCTTTTTAATATTCAAATATCTGGTATTGGATATAAAGGGCTGATCCAATTGTATCCTGCTGTGCTTGTATTCAAACCTGCATATGTTAGTGAAGAACAGAAGGGAAAATTTACTGTTATAAATCGAGATTCTACACAACTGACAGTTAAAAGCATTGAAATCACAAGTTTTGGGGGAAATACTTCATATGGGGAATTCAGAATCACATCCGGCTGGGATGGCAACTTCAGAAAATTAAATCCCGGACAGTATTTCGAAGTTTGGGTTACATTTCGACCTTTAAGTGTTAATAGTAAAACCGCAAGACTAACTGTAAAAATTGCTGAGTCGCATTTTGATTTTAACATCACTTTATCAGGGCTTTCATGCGAAACTCTAGAGTTCGTAACAGATACAAAACTTCCTGACGCAGAGCTCGGGAAATTTTACTTTTGTTCTTTCGAATGCACTGGTGGTGATGGAAAATACAGCTTATCCGTCCCTAACTCCAATCTACCCACAGGTTTGACTCTCAACTACAACATATTAAAAGGCACACCTACGGTTCATGGTGATTTCGGTTTTACGCTTGTGGTTAATGATGATTCTGGACATTCTGCATATAAAACATTTATTCTGCATATAAATCATGCAATGCTATACCGAAATTCAACAGATGTTGACTCAAACTATGTATTTACTCGAAACGATGATACCGGTTTTTATATTGTGAATCTCATTGCTGAAGGTGATATCGCATTAACGATTAACTCAATTTCACTCTCAGGTACTGGTTACATCTCACGCGAAGCAAGGATTTTGAGTCAGCCCACACTCCCCTATGTCATGCATAATGGCGATAAAACACAGATTGTCATAAATGTTGAATCTTACCTTGATGAAAGTCGAAGCATAACACTAACCGTAAATCATTCAGGATATAATACACCATTCTCAAAATACTTTGAGTGGGATGTTGATAGTGATTTTTCATACATTTTTGTTTTGGATAGATCCGGCTCTATGAGTGCACACTTCGGTGGAGGTTTTCCGGTTTACGATGTAAACGGCAATACTATCCCGTATCCCAATCGCTGGCAGGCGTTGCAATCAGTTACTGCTGAAAGAATTAATGCATTACATTTGAGTGATACTTTCGAAGTGATAACCTTCGCTACACAAATTTATATATGCAACAGCACATTGAAAACTGCCACAACAGGCAACAAAGCAAAAGCTATAGCATGGGTTTATAACCAGAATACTACTGCATGTACAAATGGTTATGACGGCTTGAAAGCTGCATTTAATGATTATGGACAGGTTGATAAAATTGTTTTTATGTCGGATGGATATGTAAACACAGCAATATCTCTTGGCTGTGGAGCTTGTACCTGCTCAAGTTGGATTGGAGCACGCATCTTTACAGATGCTAGAACTTGGGTAAATAGTCAAATTGCAATGTACAGCAATTTTCGATTCTATATTACTCAGTACGGTGGAAGCCCAGTGGCATTTATGACTCAGCTTGGTGCTTTACCGAATTGTTCGTACGAGTTAAAATAGACATTATTTGTTATTTGTATTTTGGAGAAAATTTAATGAGAAATATTATTTTAAGCAGCTTTGTCATACTTATCTCTTTAATTGTTTCATGTGGTGTTACTATAAATCCATATATTAATATCCAAATAGATACAGAAAAAATAACATTCGATTATACTCAAATCGGCTTATTCAAAGAGAAGACGTTTAAAGTAACAAACGTGGGTAAAAAAGAAGCTCGGATCGTGAGCTATAGATTGAATTTTAATAGCCCGAATACAACCAATGATGAATTCGAAGTTGAACCATCATTAATGCCTACTTTTTTTGTGCTTGGACATAATGAATCACAGACAATTACGATAAAGTTTTTACCAGAATCAGTCGGAGATAAAGCTGCAAAGCTGGTAATCCATACTATTGTTTACGATGAATCAATAACTTATGAATTTCCTGTTACTGGAAAGGCATTCGAAGGGAAATTGAAAATCTATCCATATGTGGTCGGTTTTCAGCATTCTTATATCGGTGAAAAAAGAACATTGGATTTTTCTATAATCAATGATGATACAAGAGCACTGACTGTTACATCTATATCGTTTACTGATTTAGACCCGAATGTCTCACCTGAAGAGTTTAAAATTATCAAGGGTTGGGATGGAAATCAATTAATCGTGGAACCCCATAAATTTAAAAAAATCACTGTCGAATTTGATCCGATTTCTCATGGATATAAATCACTATACTTAATTGTCAGTATTGCTGAATCAGATTTTGTTGCAGAAGCAATGTTAGCTGCATTTTGTTGTGAGCATATTAATATCATAAATCCTGCCATCTTGCCGAATGGTGAACACGGAATAGAATACAAAATAAAATTGGAAAGCGTGGGTGGAAACGGAAGAGCATATGCCGTTGTAGAAGGGGAATTGCCAGAAGGTTTAGAACTTAAATTTATGTCTCCTTACATTGAAGGAACACCAACTGAGCATGGAGATTTTGAATTCACAATACAAGTTTGGGATTCAGCAGGTCACACGAATTCAAAAGTATTTAAATTGCATGTAAATTACGCAATGCTTTATAGAGATCCTTTTGATGTTGACCCAGAATTTGTTTTTGATAGATACAATTATAAAGGAACATTTACCGTAAATTTAATCGCAGAAGGTGATATACCTCTGGAAATTATATCTATTGAATTAACCGGTTTGGGGGTTAGGTCAAATGAAGCAAGAATAAGCAGAAATACAGTACCGACTGTAATGCATAATGGCGAAACGGCACGAATAGATGTTTCAGTTGTGTCAGATTTAGACGATTCTCGATATGTAACATTGACTATTGAACATTCAGGATATAACACAGATTATATTTTACATTTAGGTTGGGAAATAATTCATCAACAGAGAAAAGTTTTCATCCTTGATGTATCAAGCGAAATGGGAGATCCATACAGTGGAATAGTATACGATTTGAACCATAATGTAATACCGAATCCAACCAAATTGCTTGCAGCACAAACTCTCATTGCTGAATGTATTTCAAAGCTTCATCCTGGAGATTCGTTTGATGTGATAATTTTTGAAGACTTGGTTGGTGCGTGCTTCGGTGGTTTATGGGATGCGAATACTTACAATAGAGATTTTGCAACGAATTGGGTATATAGTCAAAATGTAATGAATTACAATAATCTTTATGACGCATTAATGAGTGCATACAACTACTATGGCGTTTTGGATAGTGTTGAGTTGTTTACAATCGGAAAACCTGACACTGCGCTTTCATTGGGATACGGTCCTGGTACCTGCTCAGACTGGATTGGTGAGCGAATAATCACTGATTTAGAAACTTGGATGGCACCTCATATTTCATGGAATTCTAGACATGAGTTAATTGCTACTCAAATTGGTGGAAGTCCAATACCATTTATGCAGGACGTTGGTTCGCTTCCAAATTCTTATTTTGACCTAAAATAATTAAAAGAGTGAAACAAGGTAATTGACTGCCGGGTCTATGATATTCACTACAAGATGCGGAAGAATTCCAACAAGCAAGCATAGTCCTGCAAGTGGTGCAAGTGTCGCCCATTCCCAACGATTCAGGTCAGGATAAGTTTCATATTCTGGTTTCTTGTGCATACCGTGGAAAATCCGTTGCCATGCCCATAGCAGATATGCAGCAGTAAGCACAATCCCAAGCGATGCGATAATTACGACGATGCGCAAAGGTTCTGCCTGAAAACTTCCGAGGAAAATCATCGCTTCAGAGATAAAACCATTCAATCCTGGCAAACCCAAGCTTGCGAAGAATGCGATTGTTGCAAAACCTGCAAAATAAGGCATTGTGAGTGCCATTCCGCCGAAATCGTCAATTTTGCGATGATGTGAACGCTCATAAAGCACGCCTACGACAAAAAACATCATTGCTGATGTTATTCCATGATTGAACATCTGCAAAACCGCGCCGTTTGCCGATAAACTCGTCATCGCAGCCAAACCCAGAAGCACATAGCCCATATGCGAAATCGATGAATACGCGACAAGCTTTTTGAAGTCTTTTTGACCCATCGCAGCGAGTGCACCATAAATAATGTTGATAAGTGCAATAATCACGACGAACCAGATGAAATATGAAGCAGCATCGGGCAGCATCGGATATGAAAACCGGAAAAATCCATAGCCACCCATCTTCAGCAAAACACCAGCCAGTATCATCGAAATCGGTGTGGGTGCATCGACATGTGCATCGGGAAGCCATGTATGGAACGGAAACAACGGAACTTTGATGGCAAATGCAACGAAAAGACCCATAAACAGGATTTTTTGCACGTCAAGGGTCAGATTTGGCAGTTGATTCATCAGAACCAGCAGATTAAATGTCCCTGTCTCGAAGTAGGTGAAAAGCATCACCAGAAGCATTATCACCGAGCCGACCAGAGTATAAATAAAGAATTTAAGCGACGAATAAATCCTGCCTTCAATGAGTTTGCCGAACAGGTGTTTTTTATCGCGTGAGCCCCAAATTCCGATGAGAAAATACATCGGTAAAAGCACAACTTCCCAGAAAACGTAGAACAGGAAGAAATCCAGCGAAACGAATACTCCGAGAAGCCCTGTTTCAAGAAGCAGGAAAAGTGCCAGATAACCCTTGAAGCCGCGTTTCAGAACGGATGATGTTGTGAAACTTGCGAAAAGTGCGAGTACACCGAGGATTGCGGTAAGAAGCACAAGCGGCATCGAGATTCCGTCAACAGCCATGAAATAATTTATATTAAACAGTGAAATCCATGTTGTGAATTCAACGTGTTTGAAATTGCCAGCATATCGAGGTGTGTTCTTCCCTTCGGACAATTCCCCTGCCAGCATAGCATTAAACGCTGTATTTTGTGAGTCTATATTGTATCTGATAACTTTATTAATGCTGTCTTTATCTTTTGCAGAGATGCCTTGCTTTTTCGATTGCGAGATTAAATCCTGAGTTTCATCATAATTATCTGCAAGTTTAAAGCTTCCATCTGCTGGATTACCCCAGTCACCATTCTGAATCTGTGCTGCTAAATCAGTCGTTTTATCGCTTGCAAAAGACATTGTTGCAATAATTGCAAGCAATGCTGTAACGCTAACCGCAGCTAATGCCGTCAACACA
>CAYZQB010000080.1:4822-13504 GCA_964480395.1 uncultured Planctomycetia bacterium | reverse complement strand
CAGTAAATCCCGGAGCAAATATACTTGCGGTCGAATCTTCATCAGACAGTGAAGCGAAAAATCCACCAAAGCCCCCGCCGAACTCGATATTCAGCTGTTTAATATAAATCCGTTTCACCATCACTAGGTCAATAAATCCGAATGCCACCTCACCAAAAGCTAAATTTAGGTCAAATCCTATCCACATCTCTGGTACTGAAATATCCCTACCGAAATCGTATAGTAATTGTAATGTCAAGCTTGCTGCACCTTCAGTTTCCGGGATATTCAACTCTCTAAATTCATGAGTATCTTTAGCAATATATTGAGAATGTCCATTTTCATTCGTAAAGCCGACAAGCAGGTTGTAACCGATTGAAATATCGAATTCATAACCCGTCATCGGGTTTTCCTTGAGTGAAAAGCCAGCAGCTATATCATTTTCTTCACCCATAATAATCTGGAGCATGGTTTGGTCTTGCATTGCTGTTGTAGCACCAACGCCAGCAGCTTTGTAGCCAGCACCGAGATGTCTGATTTTAGTATAACCAAGATTCTTCTGCTCAGCATCGATAACATAGAAACCGTCGTCAACGCGCATACCTTCAGCTTTTCCGGGTTTCGCATATACTTTCTGGTCAACTCTGCTGACAACCTTGGCGATATATATGAAAATTTTCTTTGTTTCCTTTTCGATTGCACCAGCTTCGGGTGCAATATTATTCCAAACATTACCACGTATCATCATAATGATATTATTCTGTTCCACAGGTTTCAACTTTTTCCATTCAGGTGAATCGACCAGTGGCAGAATCTCGATTGATGATACTCCGACGTCCATGATTTTGTCATTCAATTTGTTCATTTTCAGCGGTTCATTCTCTTTCATCTCGAGTTTCCAGAAATCCACTACCCATTCGAGTTTTCCCTTCCAATATCTGTGAACAACTTTAATTTCCTTAATCGTTCCGTCTTGTTGTGGTTGCTTAATTGTTATAACAACTGGTTCAAGTTTCAATTTGAAATCTTTGATAGTTATTGACCAGACATATGCTGTATCAATAACTTGTTCGAACATCTGTTTCGTAAGTAATGTCGTTCTTGCCTCGTCTTCATATCCTTTTCCGCGCTCCTTGACTCTTTCCATCACGATTTCGCGAATGTTTGTATCGTAGTATTGTTTGAGCTGTTTCATGAACAGATTCTGCTCAATTCCGGGATTGGGAAGATCGAGAATGTTAAACCTTTGCAGTCTAATCCCAGCATTAATGGTATTCATGAGTTGTTTGTAGTATTCCGGAAATTGATTGATTGATGCAGCTTCTGGAGCAATATTCACTTTCCAGAATGTCAACCCACGTTTTTCGGTTTCAAGAAATGAGCTTTCACCGAGTTTTTCGCTTGCTGTTGGTTCCTTTGCTTCGGTTTCTGTCGGTTCAGGCGAAGTTTCAGGTGTCATTGGTTCTGTTGGCGCTGCATCTGCCGCGAAAGTCAAAGCAGAAAGCGATACAACAATCAAAAAAGTAACAAAAAATTGAATTTTCAACATACTTCTCCTCCAAACATATGAATTGATGAAAATGTTAAGTTTATGTATTTATATCAAAAAAATCCGAGAAAGTAACTACTCCCTCTCGGATTTTATTCATTTTATAATTTTCAATACTATTACGATGGGCTGATGTAATCGAAAATCTCTTTTGCGATGAACTCAGCAGCTTTTCCGATGCTAGCGTTCATTGCTGATTTCGAATCTTTAAGCATTCCTTTTGTTTTCTCGAAATAGCTGTGTTTGCCGGAATCCATTGAGTGAACAATATCTCCGCTGTCAACATCAATCATCTGAACCATAAAATTAGTTTTTGCCACGTAAACTGTCTTACCTGCAACTTCAGTAACTTCAACGATTTCAGCTTCCAAACTGGCAAGAATGATAATGTTGGTATCAGGAGCAGCTTTCTTGAGTTCTTCAACTCCCCATGATGAAACTTCTTCGAAAGTTTTTTGTTTTAGGAGTGTTGATGCAGATTTCAGCATAATCAGGTTGCTGCTTTTTTTCTGCAGTTCCGAAGAGATTTGTGATGTTACACTGTCAAGCTTTTGGACGGTTGTAACACCGTTCTCATCGGTGGTTGTAATTTTGGATTTAACCATGAGTGTCAAGTCGATTGTAATCTCAGCGAGTTTTTGGATAAGATCGCCTTCTTCAATTCCGTCGAGGTCAATGATAACGAAACCTTCAGGTGCAATGAAAATCGCTTCCTGCCGTTTTGCCCTGAATTGAACAAGCATATTTATTGCTTTTGCGAGATTATTGGTTGCTTTTATGAGTCTGCCTTCAGACGCAGCTGTTTGATACACGCTGACATTGGCTTCGATTTTGGTTTTCAACGCTTTCAATTCCTCGTTGATAATTTCCGCAGCTCTTTTCCTGTCGAGAACCACAAGAACGTAAACAATTTTTAGTTTTGTATCATATGCAACACCTTCTTTTGAAGCACCTTTAACGCTTTCCTGTACAGACTGTGTCATATTATATTCGTCCTTGATGAGCAGTCCGACTTGCCTGACCTTGGCTTTGATTGTAACGATTTTTTCCTGTTCGGTTTTAACATTTGATTCGATTTTAGCTTTGAAAAATGCTGCAATTTCTGCTCTTGCATCCGCAGTTGCCTGGCGTTCTGCGTGTCCCTTGTCATTCTCGCTGTCATAATTTTTAGCACCGATCCCGATGAGATATCTGCTTGAAGGGAAATCAGGGTCATTACCATTTTTCCAATATTGATTGTACCTATCTAAACCAACGGACAGATCTTTATCTGGCTCTTCTTTTTTTGGTGTTTCCTTGGGTAACTCTTTGTCTAAGTCTTTAATGTCTGTGTCAATCGGGTCAACTTCGATTGGGTCAGTATTAATGTCATCATCACCATAAGTTTCACTATCTGCTTTGTCAGCATTCGCTTGCACCTTATCGAATTCGCTATAATCTTCTTCCGGCTCAGTGGTATCGGTTCCTGCACATGAAATTACGAAAAAAGCTAGCGTTAATGACAAAAGCATTGATAACGCAATATCGAATCTTTGTTTCATATTTAACTCCCTTCCTTGTTTGACCAAATATATCAGTCAATATAGCAATTTTAATCCAAAAATGTTCAATATTTTCACATTATTAAAAACTGCGTATAATTTTACTTGATACTGTCTATTTCGCTCAATTCCTTCGGATTTTCGCGGAAGCTCAAATTATTTATCAATAATTTTCGCTTTCTCGATTATCGTCATAAGTTCATTCTTTACGTCAGTTATAACGCTTTGTGGTGAATCAATCCTGACAAAATCCTGATAATCGCTCAATATTCGCCATAGTACTGATTTCGTCGAGTTTTTCAAATCAAAGATGATGTTACCTTCTGAAGTCTTGCTGAACTCCCCGATACCACCATACTCCTGCTCTACCAGGAACCCGATTTCCTTCTTAAACTCCAATCGAACATTGATTGTGCCGAATTCACGTAAAAGAAGCTGACGTTTAACCTTTTCCAACTCGGTTTTATCAGGGGTATCGAAGCTTTTCGTCAGAGTTTTGATTCTGCCTGTAATCCGCTCAAGTTTGAATACGCGAATCGAATCCCGCTCAAAGCTGAAACCTACCAGATACCAAAACCCATTCACATGATACATGCCATAAGGAGCGATTTCACGAAGCTCCAATTTATTGGAGTTTGGACGTGAATAAGAGAACGAAACACGTTTTTTCAATGCTATCGCGTCGAGAAACTCACGAATTAACGGACTTTCATGTGCAGTCTCACGTTTCTGAGAAACAATTGGTGCCTGTTTTTGCTTGCTAGCAACACCCATGTCGTCATCAGAATATTCTTCGATATCCGTATCATCGGCAATATATTCGTTACGAAGCTTCATCAGAGCAAGCCGAAGATAGTACCCAACCGCAGTCTGTGCAGGTATCGTGGATGCAAGTGCTTCAAGAAGCAGGCGTTCTTCAGATGTAAAATACATCGGTGGAATAAAAGACTCGGAAACATCGATTTTGTAAACCGGTTTATTGCCTTCGCCGATATGCTCTGCAATGGATTTAATTGTGATGCCGATTTCCTTGAGTTTTTTCTTGTCACGCTCAAACAAACGAAAAAGAGCATCGTTGACCGGTTCACCAGCGTATCCGTCAACCTGATTGAAAATATCATCGCGCGTTACATACCTATTAGAATTTTTGAAAAGGTAGGCGATAAAATTCATTAATCGTTCAGTAGCACTAATTTTTTCGGTCATTTTAGTCCGTTAAGAATTAAATTTATGTTTTGTCAGCGCAGCAAGAATTTTGGTTGGTATTCTGACAGCAGTCTTTTTTACTAAATCCGCGGATATAAGTTTGACTTTGGCTACAATTAGCAGCTTGTCGTCACTGAAAACCTTATATCCGAAAGTTACGGTCGCGCTTTCAACCTGCTCGATAGTGCATTCCACGCAGATAATATCGTCATAAAATGCTGACATCCTGAATTTCATATTCACATCAACGACAACAAGCCCAATGCCTGCATCTTCAAGCTCTTTGTACGTAAAACCGATATTGCGCATGAATTCGGTTCTGGCTGCATCAAGGTATTCAAGGTATTTCGCATGATAAACGACACCCATTTTGTCGGTGTCAGGATACCTTACGCGAATCTTGACTTTAGCGGTTCTGCCGTCAAAATCTGTAACAATGTCCGATTTGTCTATTGTCATAATTCTCCAAGGAATACACAATTGAGTGAATTTTTACAAGCCCAAAATCGTAATTAACAGTAAACAGTCTGTTAAAATAAGATACCCATTTCACCAGGTTCAATCATCAATGTCAATTCCTTGCCGTCTCTATAAATTCTGATTGGAACCTGACCTGCTGTTCCAATGGCTTTCAAGCTGTTTCGATATAAATTAGACGAATCTGTTATGGTTTTGCCGTTATATGAAGTGATAATGTCACCTGTTATGATACCAGCATCTTCTGCTTTTGAGCCTTCTTGAACATGCTTAACATATGCTCCGCTGATAACATTTTTCGCTTTCAGCTCAAGATTTGCAATGTCCTTATCGACAACCTCAACTTGAAATGACGGATTAATGATTTTCTGGTCCTTTGTAAAAATAATCAATTTATATGTCCCAGGATGCAAATCTTTGATTTCGAATGAACCATCAAATTTTCCATGCTGATATTTGTAAAAGTTCGGTTGCGAAACCATAATTGCCTGAATTCTTGGATATTTTATGGGAACGCCTGCTTCATCAAGTATTTTGGCTGATATATTGAAGAGCTTGATTTCGTCAATAACGATATTCAGCGGTTTCGACTGCGGTATGGAAATTTCCTGTGTATAGACTTTCCCTTGCGAATAAAGACTTATTAAATTCAAAATATGTGTTCCACTTGTTAGATCTTTAACCTGGAAATCTCCAGTCTTGCTGTCGATATTGCCTGAACTACCGAGTACGTTATTATCTTTGCGCACAATACTAATAAAGAAACTTGAAGGAATTTTTCCGTTTGTGAACTTGATATTTCCGTTCAGCACAAAAGTCTGATCAAGTATGACATTGTGCTCGAAATCTGAATTTACGCTGACAACCTTCATATTTACTGGGACATTACTTTGTAAAACGATAATCGTATAATCACCACTCTTTAACCCGGTAATGCTGTACTCTCCATTGGTATTAGTAGGCATTGAGCCGACTCTGATGCTTGAATCCATTGTATTGATATTCATGCCGTTATTATTGCTATCCGCATTTTTCTCGGTTTTTGTACTTTTTTTAGGTGTTTTTAGAACGAGAACCGATGCTCTGTTTACTGGATTATTCTCAGAATCTTTGATTACTCCGAAAATTCTGAGACCGTTTGTAAGACGGATTTCGATATCGCCAGGTACATTTACTTCGAGTTCTTCCTTCAGAACATACTGCGTTCCCAACACTTCCAATTTAAACTTTCCCTTGTTTAATCCACGAAATTCGAATCTGCCGTTTTGGTCGGTATGATCCATTGGATATCTCTCATACTCACCTCTGGGTGGTGCAATAAGTTTTATTGAGACTCTGTTTTGCACCGGTTTTCCATCAGGGTCATAAACTATCCCCTTTAATGTTTCACCTTCATCAAGAATGAATTCTTGGTCGATTAACGAGCTTGTTAATGTGATATCCTTATCAATCCCTTTATAGTTCTTTGCTTCAACGATAAGGTTATATGTTCTGTTACCGAGTCCATGAATGAAAAATTTACCATCAGTATTCAACCTTGTAACTTTAATGTATATGCCATCCGCGACAATTCTGATTGTAGCGTCTTGGATAATCTGTCCGTTTTTATTCTTAACTGTACCACTGATAGCGAAACCGCTGGAAATGCTCAGGTTTTTTGATACTTCTTTCACATTTTCAGGGATTTCAAGCGGTTCATTAATTGCAACTAATTCATCATGCCTGATGTTGATTAAATAGGGTCCAGGATAAACTCCGTTTATCTCCACGTCCCCAAATTTCGAGCCTTCAACAACTTGCGAATTCCCTGTGTATAATTGCTCAGCTTTTGACCATAAATAAGGATATTTTTCTGAGATATTTAACATCGGCAAGGGTGATTTATCGAGATTTCTTTTTAATTCAACTCTTAGATTGTCGGGAATCGGTCCATCAGACATAAGCTTGATTTTGACTGTAACGCCTTTAATCAATGTAACATCGATATTATTTTCACCTTCAGCGATTGTTACAAGTTCCTGATGATTGAAATAATATTTTTTTGAATAAACCTGAAGTCGATGTGTCCCCGGCTGTAAAATTGGAATGATGAATCTGCCATCATTATCAGAGTCCAAACTTTTACCGCCGTATCCTAAGCTTTGATTTACCGGATGTACATTTAAGTATATTTTTGCATTCGGAACTGGTTCATCTTTTTCGTTTTTAATAACTCCCTGAAGATATGTGCCAGGATCAATATTTACTTCAATATTTTTAACTTCACCTTCAACTATGCTTACATTTAGGATCTTTACTCCATAGTTTTTATGTGCGACGGATAACTGAAATTTGCCTGCACGGGCAAGCTCAAACTTGAAATCACCATTATCATCCGTAACTGTATTTCTAATTGCTTTGTAGCCGGCACTACCTGATTCCTGCAAGGATACTCTCGCTTTGGAGATGCTGTAATCGGGCTTATTCAGCAAAGTTACTCTTCCATTCAATATTGTGTCGCTGAAAAGTGTATATGTTTCCTCAATTGTCTGGTTTCTTTCAATTTTGAATGTTGAAATTTGAAGCTGATTATATTTTTCAGCACTTATTAGAATGTCATATTTACCTGCGGGAAGAAACATGCCGAATCTGCGATTCCCAATATGATACGTGTATCGGAATAGCTTGAAATTATCACCTTCAAATCCTTTAAGAAGAATATCAGAAGTGCCGGCAATTTTTTTGCCTTTTGCATTGAAAATCGAAATCATAAAATCATTTATAGGATAACCATCAGTGTTTAACACTCTACCGATAAACGTACCCCATCGATCCATCTGGAAATCGTTTTTGTCAATGTTGTATGTACAAAATTTCTGCTGTTCATAGTAAAACTGTTTTTTCACGAAAAGTATGTAATACCCCGTGAAATATGGGAATTCGAATTTACCCATGCTGTCTGTGCGTGTTTTGAAAGTAGGTTGAATCCCACTTAGATCAAGTAATGTGGAGTCAATTTCAGGTAATTGTTTAGGCGCATCCTCCGCAGTGTATGGTTTTGCGGATATTGCTGTTACTATATTGTCGAAAACCGCTACCGGAGTGATACCAACCTCTGCATATTCAATTCCTTCACCTTTGGAGTTTGTAACAGTACCTGAAATTGTATAATTGGTGCTTTCTTCGTACTTCTTTGCTGGTGTCCATTTCTCATAAGGTGCCCAAACAATCGTGTCATCTAATTGAATTTTCTTAGTCTGTAATTGAATCGGTTTTTCCTTTTTTTCAGGAAGTTTAATTACTTCATTATCATCATCGTCATCAAATATAACCGTATTTTTCTGTTTCATAGTTGTGTCAACTGAATCTGCACTCATGATGAGGTAGATGATTGAACCAGCGATACCAACCAGAATTATTAAACCGACAAAGAAAATATAATCTGCTGATTGCAGTTTTTTCATTCCAAACTCCCATTTATGTTTCTCATTTTAACGTTTAAGTTTACATTATGCTGTAAGCAAAATAAAGTTTATGTCAATCCTTGATTGTGAATTCAATGCATAAACGAAAGAATTTTTAACCACGGAAGGCATGAAAATCACGAAAAAAAATGACTGTCATTGCGAGTAAGGAGCAAAGCGACTGATGTAGCAATCCAGGATTTCTGATGATTTTCAAACAAACAAAACCTGTCGTCCAATTACAACTCGCCAAAGTCTCTGAGATTCTTCGCTTCGCTCAGAATGACAAAAAATTAGTCACAGAGACACAAAGCTCTTAGAGAAAAAACATTGGCAATAGTTCAAACTATCAATGAATTCTATTACAAATTCTGTGTAAAAGCACGCTTGCACGTATTTCTTTGAACTCAAATTAATAAGCATTTGTTATACATCAAGTTGTAATCTACAATAATTGCTTAGGTTTTATCAAGGTGCCCCATGTTTT
>CAYZQB010000080.1:0-4722 GCA_964480395.1 uncultured Planctomycetia bacterium | reverse complement strand
GCAGGAGTTGAGGTTGTAGGCAGACTTACTCAGCGTAAACAGAAGATTGATCCCGGTCTATATGTCGGCAAGGGTAAAGCTCAGGAAGCTGCTGAGTTTATTATTCAGTACAATGTGGATTTGCTAATTGTTGATGATGATTTGAAACCTGCACAGCAGAGAAACCTCGAAAAGATTGTGGATGTCAGAGTTATCGACCGCACTGAATTAATTCTCTCGATTTTTGCATGGAGAGCGAGAACGCATCAAGCGAAGGTGCAAGTTGAGCTTGCTCAGATGAATTATTCACTGCCACGACTTCGGAAAATGTGGACACATCTCACATCTGAGCAGGAAAGAGCAGCAACAGGCATCATGGGTGGTGCAGGCGAACGGCAGATTGAGCTTGACCGACGTATGATTCGCCATAGAATTAGCGATCTTAAACGTGAGCTGTTGCAAATTCGCAAGCAAAAATCACGTTCAATGAGCAACCGCGACGAATTATTTACGGTTGCCCTTGTCGGTTACACAAATGCTGGCAAATCCACATTGATGAATACGCTCACGGATGCGAATGTTTTCGTTGAGGACAAACTTTTTGCAACACTCGATACCCGAACGAGAATCTGGAAACTTGCACCCGGACACAGATGTTTGCTATCGGATACTGTCGGTTTTATCAGAAAACTGCCACATCATCTTATCGAGGCGTTTAATGCAACTCTTCAAGAAGCTATGACTGCTGATTTTCTGCTGCATGTCGTCGATTGTTCATCGAATTCTGTTGAGAAACATATAGCAGCAGCACAAGAAGTGCTTGAACGCATTGATTCTCAAGACATTGCATCATTGATTGTCTTCAACAAGGTTGACTTGCTTGAAGCCAACGTTGATGCATCCAAAAAACTCGATGTGCTTCAAACGCTTTATTCGCAGTCGATTGCTGTTAGTGCGAAAAGTGGATTCGGCGTGGAAGCATTGAAAAACAGGATTCTTCTTGAGTTGCGAAAATCGTGGATTTCAGGCAAGATGCAGATTCATCACGGTAACGGCAAACTTATTGGAATCCTCAAGGATGAAACAGAAATTTTACACGAAGAATACAAAGAAAACTTTGTGGAGTTTGAAGTATTTTTCGACCCAAGAATTATCAGAAAAATCGAGGAAGCGAGGTTCAAAACTGACATTCTTGATTACAAAAAACCAAAATCCATGAAAGACCGTGAATCTAAACACGATTTTTTCGTACCACCAAAATAACTTTGATAAAACCAACAAGCCATCAAGGCAAAAAGTAAGTAAGAAATGAATTTAACCACGAAAACCGCGAAATTTCACGAAAAAGAGAATTAATAAATAAAATCAAAACTCTTTATTCTTTAAAAAACTTAGTGAATCTTAGTGTTCCTTAGTGACTAAATTCTTGTCATTCTGAGCGAAGCGTAAGAATCTCAGGTGTTCCATCGAATGGTTCATGGGTATGTCGGTGTTGAATAATGTTAATGTTGTATGTTAGCGAAAGCGAACCTTTCGTGCATCTTCGTGTTCTTAGTGGCTAAAATTCTTGTCATTCTGAGCGAGTGACCGAAGGGAGCGAAGCGTGAGAATCCAGGCTAGCGGTGCTGAAATCATGGAATTTGCTGCGATGTATTGTTTCTGGGAGATTCTGAATTTGAATCTTCGACTTTATTGTAGAAGAAGTCAGTCGCAATCCATGTTTTATTGTGGACTAGCCTGGATACTTCGGTCACTTTGCTCCCTCCTCGCAATGACGCCTTGGATGGTTCAAAAGTAAATGGTGGCACAGGCATCCCTGCCTGTGTCTAGCATCATTGTCATCAATGACAGGCAAGGATGCCTGTCCCACCGGTGGTTGAAGTCATTCTGAGTGAAGCGTAAGAATCTCAGAAACTTTGGCGAGTTTCAATTGCACAGCAGGTGATGTTTGAAAATCATCAATAAACTTGTGAGATTGCCACGTCGGTCGCTTTGCTCCCTCCTCGCAATGACATCGGGTAGGTTTTGTATTTACTGCAGCTCAGCGAGTGCTTTTTCAAGCATTTCAGCGTTTGGTGCTTTGCCGTGCCAATTATGGTTGAATTCCATGAATGAAACGCCTTTACCCTTGACCGTGTTTGCGATGATAAATGTCGGTTTGTCGGTGGTTTCAGAGAATTTATCAAAAGCAGCAGTGATTTCCTCGAAATTGTGCCCATCAATGTCGATAGTGTTCCAGCCGAAGCTTTCAATCCTTTCCTTCAACGGCTCAAGGTTCATAATGTCGTTGACGCGCCCGTTTTCCTGCACCTTGTTATAATCAAGGATTGCGCAGACATTGTCGATTTTATAATGCGAACCCGTCATAAGTGCTTCCCAAATCGAACCTTCCTGCATTTCGCCGTCACCAAGGATGCAATATACTTTGAAATCCTGTTTTTTCATTTTTGCAGACAAACCCAAGCCGTTTGCAACTGATAATCCCTGTCCCAAAGAGCCGGTCGAAAGTTCGATACCAGGAATCTTCGTATGTACATGTCCCTGCAAGATTCGGTCAATTTTACGAAATCCCCAAAGCTCTTCTTTTGGGAAAAATCCGACATCAGCCATCGCAACATAAACCGCAGGGCTTGCATGTCCTTTTGAGACTATCAATCTGTCTCTATCTTCCCAGCTTGGATTTTTAACATCGTATCGGAGCTTATATTGATAAAGTACAATAAGCAGGTCGATGCAGGACAGCGAACCGCCTGGATGTCCGCTACCCGCGTTGTGAATAACTTTCAGGATTTCTCTTCGATATTTTATTGCTAAATCGGTCATCAAGTTGAAATCTGGTTTACGCATCATGTTTGCACCTAAAAATTGACGAAAAAAAGAATCATATATTTCCAAAATCACAAAATATGTCATAAAGAGCAAGATAAAAGCAATCATATAGTTTAATATTTGGTGTAAGATTAAACGTTCGGCAATATGGGAATGTTGTCACGTTTAATAGTTGCATTTTTCAGCCATAAATTATATCTTTTCTTAACCAATGAAAAACTGGCGTACAATTTAATCTGCAACATATATTTTTCGGAGAAAAACATGAATAATGATCAACAGAAACAAACTTCTTCTGCTGACCAACCCAATATTAAAGATCCTGATTTACATAATGACGAATTGCTGCAATATTATTCCAGAAAATTGAATGCTCTTTTAGATGGAAGTGCCAGATTTAATGATGACCCGCTGATAAAGCTCTATGTCGAACCAGACAATGCACAAAACATTAAACTCAAAGATAAATTCTTCATCTGCATAAATCCCGGTTCAACATCCACTAAAATTGCAGTGTACAAAGGATTCATGCTTTTCTCCGAAGAAGAAGTGCATATTCCACCTAATGCATACGATGGTTTTGAAACAAGAATGCAGACAGTCGAACATTTCATTGAAGAATTGAAAATCGATCATGAACAAATCGCTGGTATTGTCGGCAGAGGTGGATTTCTTGCAAATGTCATTCCCGATACATTTCAACTCGTGCCTGAAATGCTTGAAGACCTTAAGCACGCAGAAATTCAACATGCTTCAAACCTTGGTATTCCTCTTGTTTTCGAACTTAATAAGAAATTAACCGGAAACAAAGCCATCGCAACAACGAGTTTCCCTGTGAGTTCGGATGAAATGAACCTGTTTAATAAAATGACAGGATATTCGAAGATAATGAAACAGGGAAGAGGAGCACATTATCTTAGTCACAAAGCGGTTTATCAAGCGATTAAAAAAACAATCGGAATCGATGATTCGGTGCCAATTATAACCGCACATCTTGGCGGTGGAGTATCTTTCGCCAGGCACGAAAATAACATGATAATCAATGTTTTTAATGCTTTTTCAGTAATGCCCGGAGCGAATCGCAGCGGGAATCTGCCATCGTATGAAACTCTCAAGATGATTCAAAAAGGGGATTTGACAATTCCAGAAATTGAAAAAGCACTAACACAAAAAGGTGGTTTGTTTGACCTTGCAGGAACAAACAGTTTTCGGACATTGATACATTTTTACAATCACAGCGCAAATACTGTTCAAAAGCAGAAAATTGAGTTGATTTTTGATTTCTATGCAAAAAATTTCGCACATGGCATCTTAGAAATGGCGTTTGATAAGCAAAAAGCATATTGCGTGGCGATGACGGGTGGTATTGCACGAAGCGAATTAATGATAAACTGCATAAAACAATATCTGCACGATGCGATACCTTTATTTATTTTACCCGGTTCTTTAGAACATCAAATGATGGTTGCTGAGAATATTAAGACATACCTAAATCCTGAATACTCAGCAAATTATGTGAAATCTCGAGAGCAATATAAAAAACAACACAGGGACGACTGCAAAATCCTGAACACTAAGATTATGGAATCACATATTCGCAGAAGACCGGGTCTGCCAATAACCGACCTAACCATTCTTGCTGACCTTGTTCAACAGGATGTTGCGCATACTAAAATGCCGATTATCGCGCTTATCGGAGCAGATAACGAAGAAGCGATGCTTGCAGCCAAGATGGCAAACGAAAGCGGTAAAATTGCCATCGCTAAATTCGCTCTTATCGGTGATTCAACGGAAATCAACAGCATTGCATGGGAATTTGATATTAATATCGATAACGACAATTACACTATCTATGATTCGCAAGACCCTGTAACAAAAGGTGTTGAGCTGCTTACCGAAGGTAAAGTTGACATC
>CAYZQB010000079.1:10297-13688 GCA_964480395.1 uncultured Planctomycetia bacterium | reverse complement strand
TCGACGTTTCTGAACTCGTATCGAGGCACTGAAAGTTTTTCCTGAGTATCATCGGTAATTGCTTCGTTTGCTGCGAGGTTTTCTTCAATTATATCGCCTATTGAATTGTCGTCAGAAATATAAACTCCTTCATTAAGATAATCCGGCAAATCTGTCTTAATGAACTCCATTTGCTCTGGTGTTATCGAATTGCTAAACGGAACAGTAATTTTAAACTGAACTGTGTCCGATTTTCCAATGTATGCATCAATTGCTGGTTGAACGAGTTTTGGCAGTTCAACACCATTAAATACTCGATTAATATCATTTGTTTTATTGCGTTTATCAACTTCACGCTTAAGTTTCAGATCTTCAGTTTCATCTGTTTTCTTAGATGGGAAAGTGATAACGAATTGTGAAGTACTTGAACCAGCGGAAATGACACCTTCGGGATAAGCAGCAATAATACGAACATCAGGATATTTAACCTCACCCTGCTCGGTTTTTAGATTTATAAATCCCTTCCTGACATCGTCAACATTCGCTGATTCTTCAGTAACAATGTGGAATTCCATACCACCGAGGAAATCGATACCAAGGTTTTCCGTACCGCGAACGCTGAAAATCACTAATCCGATAATAATGAGAATCGTGGATAGGGAGAACATCGGCGCGCGCAGATTGAGGAATTTGAGTTTCGGAGAACCGATCATCTGAAGCATCGAGAATTTCTTTATCGCTTTTATACCAACGAGGAAGCCGATAAGATATCTTGAAACCAAAAGTGATGTAAACAATGATGCTGAAATACCGATGATGAGTGTAATCGCAAAACCCTGAATCTCGGCAGTTCCGACGAGTGCGAGGATGAAAGCGGTAAGAATCGTTGTAATCTGTGCATCCAAGATTGTAACAATTGCCCGGTCAAAACCGCGCTGAACCGCATCTTTCAGATTGCCTGTTTTACGCTTTTCCTCTCGAATACGTTCGAAAATCAGAATATTCGCGTCAATTGACATACCAATTGTCAGGATAATACCTGCTATACCTGGTAGTGTCATTGTCGCCTGAAACAGAACCATAATTCCCAGAAGCAGGAAAAGGTTAGAAATGAGTGCAAAATTGGCGATTAAGCCAGCGCCGAGATAATAGAACATGATAAATATTAGAACAACGATACCTCCAATAAGTATTGCTGTGATACCCTGGCGAATCGAGTTCTGTCCGAGTTCTGCGCCTGTTGTGCTGTCGCCTTCTTCGACCAGCGTAACTGGCAGCGAACCGGCACTCAACAGGTTAATCATTGCATTCTGTTCGGCAGCATCCTGAAATCCTGTCATAACACCTTGTCCGGGAAGAGTGTTATTAATCAAACCTGCCCAGAACACTTTTTCGTTAAAAATAACGCATAATCTCGGTGCTTCACTTTCAGATGCAAAATTTTGTTTTTTATATTGTTCGGTGAATTTGCGGAATTTGTTCTTGTCTTTTTCAATGAATTCAAATGCAACTTCTTTGCTCATATCCGAGCCGGTTGCTGCTTTAATTGATGCAAGATGTTCACCACTTAAAAAATTCACCGGTTCTTTCGAATCTTTTGGATCCCAGGCAATTAGCATATATTTTTGTGTATATTGCGTGTCCCATTCTTCATGAACCTTATATCCTGCGTTTGAATCTTCCTTCTGAATAGGATACCATCTATATTCGCCGGCTTTACTGTCCACCGGGAAATCAGGATATGTTACTTTGCCTTTGTATTTGTGAGGAGCTTCCATACGCCAGTAAAGCTGACCTGACGCTTTGATAATTTTCTTTATATTTTCTTCGTTGCGAATTGCCTCAGGCAGAATTATCTGGACTCTATCCTCGCCATACGGTCTTACCACAATACCACCGAGTTTGCTTGCATCAAGACGAGAGCGTAACACATCGCAAACTTTGTTTACGTATTCTTTTTTCTTAGTTTCAAATGTCATTTGCAGACGTCTTAAATCCTGCTTCAGTTTACGTAACCCACTTGCACTTGCTGCCGCTCTATCAAAGCTTTCAATCATTTCCTTGTCGCTGTTGGGGTCAAGTTCATTCGTCAGCTGGTTCAAATATTTTTCCAAGTCATCAAGTTGATCTTGGTCAAGTCTGCTGATAATCCGTTCAATATTTTGTGCATTTGCATTTAGTTTTATGTAAATTTCAGGATTGTCATCGTTTAAGGATTTTAAAATACCCTTAAGTGAATTAACAAAACCCAGAATTTCAGTTGTTTTCTGCTCAACTTCAACATTTTGAAGAGTGTAAACAAGCCGACTTCCACCTCGTAAATCTGTACCAAAACGCAAGTTTAATCCAAGAAAACCTTTGTTTCCGGGAAAACCAAGAATCGTAACAACTACAGCAATTGCAATAACCAGGATTACTGTGAGTAATTTCCAATGAACATTCTGAAACATTGTTTCTCCTTAAATTTATAAATGAAATAAAATTGAGTTCGCAGATGTACTTTTTCATGCAATATCGGCACTAGGACTCAAGAGTTATCTGCCCTATTGCCAATGATGTAAATTTAAACCAGCGAGGCTGGGCATGTAAACATGCTTTTCTTTCACAGCATTGTCAGTAGGACTCAGGAGTTATTTGACCTATTGCAGATGTTGAAAAAAAAAGCGGAAAGTCCGCATTCGGATGGACATGTTTTGCGAAATCTGGACTGAAATGTCGATACAAAGCCAGATGTCGGAAGGTCAATGATATAAATCTGATGGTTAATCTTGAAATTACGGGCAAATCCCTTACCACAGTCAGATTTCCGGTTTTTGCTTGATGAATCGCTAAATTGGAACTGCGGTGTTGAAATGAAATAAAAGACATTTTTCCCGTTATCACCAAGAGATGATTTATCCTGTGAATTCTGAAGACTGATGTTACTGTGTGCAAAATCAATATCGATATATTTTATGTCGTTATTGCAATACGCAGCAATAAAAAGTGCAAACAAAATAGATAGCACTCTAAATACTGCTATACGTTTCAACATTCTGTTCGGAAATTGCATCCGATCCTCAATATTTATATAAATTACATCAATCTTATGAATTTTCTTGTTCAGACTCTTCTGGGGTCTCTTTTGACTCAGCTTTATCTATGATATGAACAATCGCGCCTTTAACGACGGTAACTCGTGTGTTGTTGCCTTCATCGATTTTAAGCACGATTTCATTGTCCTTTATTTTCATTACAATACCGATAAGACCGCCAGTTGTCATAACCTTATCATTTTTTGATAGCTCATTACGCATAGATTCAAGTGCTTTCTGTTTTTTCGATTGCGGACGTATCATAAAGAAATACATCACGACAAAAAGCATACCAATCATCAAAACCATTGAAAGCATACCGCCTGCGCCGCTTTCAG
>CAYZQB010000079.1:0-10197 GCA_964480395.1 uncultured Planctomycetia bacterium | reverse complement strand
ATTTTGTGAACTTTTTCTTTCTTTGGCTGTATATATGCTTGTAAACTTACAAGGTTGGGCAGACTTTCTGCTTTTCTTTTCAACATCGGCAGTAGGAAATATGCTTTATAGCCCTATTGGCAGTGGTGTAAACTTAAACTTACAAGGTTGGAATGAACAACGAAGAATTGTTATCACAGTGCAGAGTTGACACGTTTCGGTCTAGTGGTCCGGGGGGTCAGCACGTAAACAAAACCGATAGTGCAGTACGTCTTACGCATCTGCCCACGGGGATTGTGGTGCAGTGTCAGGAAGAACGGAGTCAGCATCAGAACAAAGCACGCTGTCTGGAACGTCTGCGCGAAAGATTGTGCATGCTCAACAAAAAACCAAAAAAACGTATCCCAACAAAGATTTCACAAGCCCAAAAAACTGAGCTAAAAGAGGATAAAATCCAACATTCCCAAAAAAAACATGCACGCAAAAAACCCGATTTCCCTGATGAATAACAGAACAAATCGGGTTATTTGAATTCATTTATATCAATCGTCAAGCTCAAGAATGCCAAGATGCATGCCTTCAAAATTCTTCGCTTCAATCTTAATCTTTTGCTCAAGTTTCAAGTTCTTGATGAATTTCAGATGTGCTTCAACAGGATGCCATTTACCTTTGTCGTTCTTTGCCCAACCAACGAAAATAATAATCTTTTTACCAATAACCGATGCAGTATTCTTTGCTTTGCTGTCTTTCCAAACAGTCGGAACACCTGTAACCTTTAGCACGAAACCATTGTCCAACTTTTTCACAACAAAACCTTCAAGAACTCCAGAAAAGCCAATCATTCCATCAGGAATCTCATATTCCTTCTTCCAGTCCTTTTCAACCTTTTTCTCTTTCGGTTCTTCTTTTTTCTCAGCTAACGCACGCTGTTCTTTATTCAACTCAAGAATATGCAGTCTTTCACCTTCTTTGTTTTTAACTTCAATGCTGATTTCGCTCCCAACTTTCAGCATTTCAACAAATCTTGCCTGAAGAGGAATTGGACGCCATTTACCTTTTTCATGCTCTTCCCAGCTCACGTTAATCAGAACCTTTTTACCAACAACTGTCTCGGATTTCTTAGCTTTGTTATCTTCCCAGAGTTTTTCAACTTTCTCAACCAGCAATACGAACCCATTTTTCTGTTTTGCAACAACTTTCCCTTTAAGCATCCCCGAAAATCCAAGCATCCCGTCAGGAAGCACCGGCTTAATTTCCTTAAGTTCTTCTTTTTTCTTTGCATCTTTTTTGACAAATTCCCTTTGTTCTTCTGTTAACTCAAGAAAGTAAATCTTGTTACCATCAAATCTCACGTCAATTTCAAATTTTGCTCCGATTTCCAGCTTGCTGATGTACGCAACAAGCATTTCATCTAACTTGAAAGTTCCCTTGTCAGTTTTAACTTTCCTGTAATAAACTCTTATCTGCTTGCCGACAGATTCCTTATAATCATCGCATTTATTGTGCTCCCACGTTTTCACAACTTCTTTCACTTCAAAGAGAAAACCAGCATCAAGCTTTTTAATCAGTTTTCCATAAAGCATTCCAGCGAATTCTTTAAGGCATTTTGGGGCATTTCCTTCATCCGTATTCTTTTTGTCGTCCGTGAGAGCGGGAATTGCCAGTAATGAAACAATCAAAAATATCGCTAAAAATTTTCGCATATTAATCCTCCAATATTGATGAAAACTATAATTAGTATAATTAACACAACATTTTATGCAAAATATCTATGAATTTTCGAAAGGATGAGTTTTGTCATTGAAATCCGGCAGATAATAGTCATTTGATGGAAGTCCCTGAAGCCAGCCGTTCTCAAACCCAAGCTCATCTACCAAATCCAACACTTTTTGATATTCCGTTCTTGAAACTCCTCGATTTATCTCCTTAAAACTCGATGCTTCGTTGCACGGATGATACTGTGACATTAAGCTGAGAAATAGGTCAGTGGATACATTATCAGAAAGCCAGCGCAAATTATCAAAACTTCCTGATATATCATTTGGCAGAACAAGATGCCGCACAATCAGCCCTTGGATTCCTGTGTTCAAATCATCAGTTTCAAGTGTTCCAACTTGTCTGTACATTTCCGAAATAACTTGACGTGAAACCTCGACATATTTAGGTGCATTCGAATATTTTTTGGCGAAAACGTTATTCGCATATTTCAAATCAGGCATGTATATATCAACAATTCCGTCTAAAAGCTTGATAACTTCAATGCTGTCATAAGAATTAGTATTATACACAATGGGTAATTGTAAACCGTTTTTTGCTGCAATACAAATCGCTTCTACAATTTGTGGTATGTAGTGTGTTGGGGACACAAGATTTATGTTATGGGCGTGTAAATTGTCCTGTAAATGAAGCATCTCAGCAGCAAGTTGAGCAGGTGTCAATCTTTTTCGTACCGCTTCATTCCCCTGACTTATCTGATAATTCTGACAAAAAATGCATTTCAGATTACAATGACAGAAAAAAATAGTGCCAGAACCCCTGAATCCAGATATTGGTGGTTCTTCCCCGTTATGCAGACACACAGACGAAACATCCACTAACATTCCAGCTCTGCAAATTCCAACTTCGCCTGAATGCCTGTCAATCCCACATCGATGCGGACATAGACAGCATTTACGAAGCATATCATTGAGCTTCGAAACTCGCCTGTCAAATTCGCCTGAATCTAGCAGATTAAGGTATGTGGGATATTTCATCTTTCAATCATACTGAATTAATAATGACTACATATTCTCCAGACTATCCGTTGCTTCATCCAGATTCCGATAAATTGCGAAAAATATTGCCATGCCTTTACGCTTCAAGTCTGAAATCAGTTCATCGTTCAATCCGAAAATTGCAATTATATTGTCCTCGTTCTGCCAGTCTTTAATGAACGTCAATAGTGACGCTATTGCAGCATCATCCCAGTTTTCAAGCTTACTCAAATCAACAATCAGCTTCTTTATCGAAGGTGCAGTAACCAGCGATTCCAATGTATCATCAAATTTTTCGACATCCTTCAAGTGTATAACACCCGAAATCTTTAGTATCGGGCATTCAATATTGCCTGTATCAATTGTTAGTTCCATTTTATCTCCGATCTAGAAGCATCTTCAATTGTTTACAACACTTTTATTGCAATAAGGGTAATATCATCATCAGCAAGACTTCCCCCTCTAAATTCATCAAGTTCTTTCATTATTTCGCGATTGACTTCGTCAGCTTCTTTAACGCTGTTTTTAATTATACAGTTGCGAAGTCTTTCAAAACCGTATTCTTCACCCTCGGCATCCATAGTTTCAGTAACACCATCGGTATAAAAAACCAGTATGTCGCCGGAATAAAGCTGAAGCGTTTCCTCTTTCAGGCTGTTATCAAACATAGTACCAGCCACCATTCCGACTACCATACCTTGGGGTTCAATGACATTAAACGGTTCTTCGCGTTCGGGATTGTAAAGCAGAAGCGGATTATGACCAGCACGAGCCATGACAAGTTCAAAAGTTTCAATATCAAGAATAGAATAAAATATTGAAACAAATGTTTTACTCGTAAGGTCCGGCACAAGGTCTTCGTTGGCGTTTATAAGCATTTCATTCGGAGAAGTTGTCTGTTTGGCGTAAATCCTCAATGTTTTCATGGTCATTGTTACATCACCGAAAACTTCCGCACCGTGTCCGGAAACATCCGCCAGCACAATTCCGAGTTTTTGTTCATTGTTCTTAATACGTATAAAATCGTAGAAGTCACCACCGACAACGTTGCATGGCTGATAAATCACTGAAATATCAATACCATCAATATCAGGCGGTTCGGGTAAAATCCGCATCTGCTTCTCGCGGAGCTCTTCAAACATCCGTTTATGCTCGTCCTGACCTCTGTTAAAGTCTTTATCACTCATTATCGAAGTAAGCTGAGAATTCACATGCGAAATGAGCTGACTCTGTGCTTTCTGCTCAGGTGTCATCTCCGAATATTTCAATGCTGAAACGTCTGTTGACTGTTTTTTCAGACTTATTGGGTCAAGAGATACTTCCTGTGTATGAATGTTGCCCTGCCTGCTTCTATTGTTCGCTAAATGCGCGTTATCAGGAGAAATTACCGGTATTGCCTCGCTTGAATCCGATAGATGGTCAGAAAATTGCATTGGATTCTGAACATTAACAGGGATTGCAGTTTCAGCTTTTTTTGCGTGACTGTCCAAAAGTACGAGATAATCTTCTTCAGAATTAAGTTTTGCTGCGGATAGCTTGTTTTTGAACACATGACAAACGTAAAGCAAATGTCTGGATATTGCTTTAGAATTCATATTCAAAACAACTTCATTATCTATGCTAGGTTTTATATTGCCAACACTCATACCGCAAAACGGGCATTCCCATGTATTATGTGGTGTAAACTGATGCCATGTGTTTTCATTAATAAATTTGTCTTTTATCAATTCTGATATTGACATTAACGCTTGAGTTTTTGGTACTTTGTGTTTGAGATCACTCGCAGGAAGAACTTTGCTTTTACCGTGATTATAAGCTGGATTGTTTTGGAGGAAATCGTAAATCTCAGACCACATTTTTTCTGTCGGTTTGAAATTTTCAGGGATCTCGATCATTGTTTCCTGTCCGTCATACGGATTCACCCATTTCCCGCTTTTCGATCTAATCCTGAAAGACGGATGTATCATATAACTAATTTTTGTTTTCAAATAAGATAGTGATTTCGGCTTTTTATCGCTCTTGATGTATTCGGGTTGAGCAATGATGAAGTTAAATATCTCAAGAATTTTCGTTTGCGTAAGAGGTTCATCATCGCGGAGGCTGATATTGCTGAACTTTGCTGAATATGGGCAAAACCAATTACCGTTTTTGTCCTTAATCTGAAATTCTGGACTTTGCCTGAGGTTTGCCTTCAATTCCTGAAGAAATGCCTTTTTCCTGAGATCAGCAAGTGAAATGTATTCACCGGTAAATTCATTCCATGTTTCACTTTCGAAAACCAGATGTTTATATACCGAATCAATGGTTTCATCTTTATTCTTGCTGATTGTTGCCATGACATTGCCATCGTAAGGACTGATCAATTTCTTACCGTGAACAGTTATCTTCCAGTGGTCGTCGTTTTCCAATAATTCGGCGATTTGTTGTTTAATCTTACTTTCTTTTGACATCAATGATCCTCGTATGGCAATCCATATTATAATCGGTTATAATATTGGCTAATACTGGTAAATTTTGTTAATAAAACCGTGTAATTTACTCGAAACATGCATGTTTGAAGTTATTATAATTACATATTCTATGAGCGAGTTAAACAAAATTTAATATTATTGTCAAAATCGTAGAAGTTTTTTGTTTTTTCAACCAAAATTATATTAGTCCGAGTAAAAGCTGATAATATCAGACATTTTACGATTAAGTAGTGAATAATTTGATAATTTCACGAGCTTGTTCGATTTTGGATAAATTGTTAAAAGATTTGCAAATTCCGTCATTTTTAACGAATGATATTTGGTCTTTTCCTGATTCACCAAGATTCGCAGCACTGTTTAAGACGATTATGTCGCAATTTTTCTCTGAAAGCTTTTTCTGTGCATTTTCAAGTGCATTATCAGCTTCGAGAGCAAAACCAATCATATATTGTTTGTCTTTAATTGCTCCCATTTCTTTGAGAATATCAGGAGTTCGGACAAACTCAATGTTAAGTGAATCTTCATTCTTTTTAATCTTGCCAATAATCCGTTTTTTAGGTTGATAATCTGCAACCGCTGCTGATGCAATGAAAACATCAACATCCGCAAATTCAGCATTTACAGCATGGAACATATCTTCAGCACTGACAACATTGATAACACTGAGATTGTCGCATTCCCGAACCTTGAGATGCGTCGGACCAAGCACCAGAATCACTTCGTTCATTTCATCGGCAAGCAATTCCGCCAGATGTATGCCCAGTTGTCCGCTTGCTAAATTGCTGATAAATCGCACATCGTCGATCATTTCGCGCGTGGGACCAGCAGTTATAAGAATTTTCATAACATTTGCATTTTCAAACAAGATTGTAATTCTGACATATCATCAGCTGAAAAGCCTTGATATATCATTATATAAGACAAGGATTATCAGTAATCCTATAATGACAAGACCTGCTGCATTGAAATATCCCAATACACGGTCGCTAAGCTTTCTGCCGCGAATCTTTTCGACGAAGATAAATAACAAGGCACCGCCGTCAAACACAGGGATAGGCAGGATATTGAGAATGGCGAGATTGATTGACAGCAAAGCCATGAAGTAGATGAATTTGCCCAGACCGAGTTTGGCAACCTTGTACGATGCTTGTGCAATAAGGATTGGACCACCGATGTTTTTTGAGCTTATTCGAGAAGAAATCACGGATTTTATCGTCATAACAACCATTTTCGCAAACACCCATGTTTTTTGCATACCCATAACAATCGCTTCGCCAAATGGGTATTCAATATCGATGTATCCTTGCATCGGTGAGAATCCGATAAGGTTTTTATATACATAGATGTCAGGCGCGAATGCAGATGTGTTGTATGTTATCGTTACATCCTTCTTTTTACCGTCAGTGCCTGTAATTGTTCGAATAACCTTGATTTCAACAGTATCGCACTCAGGAATTTCCGAAGTATTCTTGTTATTTTTCCATGAATTTAACGCAATTTGGCTGATAACAGTGATATTTTCTTCCTTGATACCTTTTTTGCGATTCCAGCATGTTACCTGAGTTTTTTTAACTTCGATAATTCTATCACCTGTCAGAATTCGATGATTTATGTTTTTACGCTCTTCTGCTGTGATATCGCCAATTGTTGAAAGAATTTGAAATTTTGCATTTGGATTGACACCTTTAACTGTTAGATCCATGTTGTACTTTTCAGTGTCATCCAAATCAGGAAGAAACTCAAGTTGAGCACTACCGGTTGTGGTGTCTGCAGTAGGAATGACGAATAAAGACTCTATTTTCTGGTTTTCTGTATCTCCTGCATTTCGCATAACTTTTATGACTGTTTTTTCGCCGGGAATAAGCTTGCGGATTGCTCTGCGCAACATTTCAAACGATGTCGGTTCAATTCCGTTAACTTCAATGATTTTATCACCCGCAAGAATTGGTGCTGATGCTCCTTCGATCCACTCTCCATCTTGCAGAACAGCAATTTTTGCAATGTCTGCAGGACCACCTTCTTTGACAGATTTAATCGGCACGTTAGGGTACATGTCAAGCCCGAAACTGACGCCAGCATAGCGATTAAATAGTGCTATTCCCTGGATATCAAAAATCTTACCGTTGCGATTAATTTTCAATGTTACTTTATCACCCTTAACCTTATTTAATATCTCTCGTAAACTTGCATAGCTTCTGATTCTCGGATTTTCTAAATTTTCCTGCTCGTTTGGCTTAACTTCAGTGATTTCTTTAATCGGGTCACCGACATAATTTACGCTTTGAATCGACATATCTTTTACACCGATTATTACGTCTCCTTCACGCAATTCCCCCGGTTTATCATTCTGACCTTTGATTTTAATGGTTCCCTTGAGAGAATCTTTACGCTCTTTCATAATCTTTCCAACACGCGTACTTGTAACTGGCTCCAAACCAATTGAGGCAAAGCCAAGAGAATCATTGTACTCAGGTTTCATCGTGAATTTCAGTAGCTTGTCAAATCCTGGACGTTGTACTTCAAGCTCAATTTCTTCGTCCTCGTCCGAGAATGCGACTTCAACCTGCAAATCAGTAAATTCTGTGATATTCCCACCGTTGATTTTTAATATTTTGTCACCAGGTTTCAAACCAGATTTCCACGCAGGTGTTTCAATCTCAACTCCGTTGGAAGTCATTAAAGGCTGAATACCCCCAACACCAGGATAAACCGATGGAACTCCCATGCCGAAAGCGATGATGAACAGAATAAATGCTGAAATTGCATTGAAAGTAACACCAGCAACGATTACCATTGCCCGTGAACCAGCGTCTTTGTTGAGAAACTCATCTTTGAGTTCCCTTTTCTTTTTGTCGCTTTCGAATTCACCTGCCATTTTTACGTATCCTCCGAGCCAGAATAAAGATGCAGCATATTCCGTTTCAGAAGCATCATAAATCAGGATTTTTTTCTCACCTTTTTCTCGAAGTTCTGCAATTTTCTCATCTGTCAACAGTTCTGCTTCAAGTTTGTCATCATTGTCTTCATTTTTTTCGAGTTTTGCAGCAACCATACCCGCGGTTACTTTGGAAATATCATATTTTCGCAGACGCAGACGTTTTGTACGTACCAACCAGTCGAGGTCTTCAGGTGATTCGAGCATATCCTCGGTGATAACATCTTTGTATTTGAAATTGGGGTCTTTGGGTTTCCATGGATATTTGGGAAGCCAGCGTATAATTTTTGGTCCGAATCCGAAAGAAAATGTCTCACATCTCACGCCACGCCACTTTGCAGTTAGAAAGTGCCCAAGCTCGTGAATAAAAATAATGAAACTTATCCCTATGATAATTTCGAATATGTAGAGAAAATTCATAAAAAATGCGAATGTCATTTTGTCCTCGATGGCAGTTTATAGATATTATAAAAGTTAATACAATAATATTAAATCTGGAAAAATAAAGTGTGCTTTTATAAATATACTCAATGGGACAGATTTTGCTTATTTATTTCCAGTTTAATTCTGTTGGATTATAATTTATGTTTTGATGCATATTCAATATTGTGCGATTCAAGGAACTCGATTATTTTATCGAGAATTTCCCATTGAAATTTCAGTGATAGACCGCAATCACTCGAAAATTGTCTTGGAGTTGAAACAAGTTTAACATCTAATCCTTCATTTTGACCGTTTTTTTCCGCTCGGATTGCACTTGTTGTTGTGTTAAACAGAATCACACCGAATTCTAAACCATTTACCATTTTCTCCTCAATCTGTTTTTCTGTATCATAACAAATGTTAGAACTTGCATATTCTACAAATGATGTACTTTTTTTGAATAAAGAAGTGAAATTATGCAAACGATTTTTTTCAAAATCTTCGGATGTAAAGTAAATCAGCTTGAACTCGAAACTATTCGCGACTCATACGTTGCAAAAAATGTTAAAGTTACTGATAAACTTGAAGATGCTGAGGTTGTAATCATCGGAAGCTGCACCGTAACACATACTGCGGAATCTAAACTTGTGAAATTCGCTCGAAAAGCACTGCGAGTCAACGATAAATCGAAGTTGATTATTGTCGGATGCTGGCTGCCTGAGATAAAATCACGACTCGCTGAATTCGCAGACCGTATTGATTTTGTTGATAATGAATCGAAATTTACTGATCTCAACACTCATAATCCAAATACTGTTAGAATTTCGAGCAAAACTAGATCATTTATCAAGATTCAGGAAGGCTGTAATTCATTTTGCAGTTATTGTATCATCCCGTACATGCGAAGTACTCTGCATTCTCGCAGTATTTCAGATGCAATTCGAGAAGTTAAAAAGAATATTGATGCAGGTGCACGTGAAATCGTACTTGTTGGTATTCACCTCGGGCTTTGGCGCGAAATAGAATATCGACTGCATAATCTGATTGAAAAACTGATACTGATTAATGGAGAATGGCGTCTGCGTCTTACATCCCTTGAAGTCCACGAAATTACACCCGAATTAATATCACTTTTATCAGCATCGAACAAACTTGTTGAGCATCTGCATATCTCGCTTCAGTCTGGGTCAACAAAAGTTCTCAAACGTATGAACCGAAATTACAGTAAAGAATATTTTCTCGAAAAAATTGCACAAATTCGTCAAAAATTGCCGCTTGCAGGTATTTCAACAGATATAATCGTCGGATTCCCAGGCGAAACCGATGCTGACCACGCTGACACACTTGACGTCATCGAGAAATCAAAGTTTATGCGCGTACATGTTTTTCCTTTCTCAGCACGAAAAGGAACAAAGGCGTATGATTATGACGATAAAATCCATCCGGGTATAATAAAGCATCGAGAAAAACAGATTATGCAAACCGCATTGGAATGTAAAGTTAAGTTTACTAAAGCATTTGTTGGTAAAAACGTCGAAATTCTCACAGAGGAAAACAAACCTGAAGGTGTAATCGGCTATACACGAGAATATTTACCTGCACGAATAATTTCACCAAAAAAACCAAATCTTAATGA
>CAYZQB010000078.1:0-13779 GCA_964480395.1 uncultured Planctomycetia bacterium | reverse complement strand
AAAGAAATTTGCTTTTTATGAAAAAGAAAAGTCGGCAATAAAAATGCCATCGCTGAGCACGAAAAAATACTCGCCTCATACATCAAAAAACTGCAGGAAATCGAGAAAGCCATCAACGACTACGAACATAATAGAAAGAAAGAAGCAATCGACCGCGAAATGAAAGAGCAAAAACTTAAAAAACTCATGCAACTCAAAGCAGAAAAGGAAGAGATGATCAGAATCTTGGAAAAAATTGAGAGGGAATCATCTGAGCCAAACGTCGAAGCTTCTGGAAGTAAAATCCAAAAGATAATCAATCAAAAACGTATGGAACTGGAAGCTATCGAAGCTGCTATCAAAGAGCTAAGCAAATAACCGTAAATTTTACATAGATTCCAGCATGGCTATCATTATTGATGATAATGCTTTCATTCCCGCTGAAGCAGGAATACAGTCTTATCAGTGGGACAGGCATCCTTGCCTGTCACTGATGACAACTTTGCTAGACACAGGCAGGGATGCCTGTGCCACCATTTAGTTTTTCACCATCCACATTGTCATTGCGAGGAAGGAGCAAAGCGACTGAGGTGGCAATCTCATAGGTTTACTGATGATTCGCAAACCTACAAAATATGTCATACTGAGGAAACAAGGTGACCGAAGTATCCAGATAGTCCACGATAAAACAGGGATTGCGGCTGACTTTTTCCCAAATAAAGACAAGGATTCAGATTCAGAATCTACCAGACACAATACATCGCAACAAATTCCACGTTTTCAGCTCCGCTAGCCTGGATTCTTACGCTTCACTCCCTTTGGTCGCTTCGCTCAGAATGACATCGGGGTGTTACTGATGATTCGCAAACCTACCCATTATCATTCCTGCATCCTACCTGCGGGAATATGAGAAATTGTTGTTGGATGCCCATTCTTCAAGATTGCTGCTGCCGCTAAGGTCAATAACGTCAACACTACTTTTTGCATGACCTGTACTGGCTTTTTCGTCTGCAGAATCCTCTGCATCAAAATTCGCTGGTGCAATCGCAGTGTAAAACTTCAAATGTGATGCAATTTTCGAAATATTGTCGATTCTATTCTTTGCAACTTCAAGGATATCGTCACTGTCGTAATTGTATTCACGTGTTGTAAGTTTCTCAAGTTCTTTAGCAGTTGCATTCACAACCTCAACTTCATTATTCAAAACATATGAAGTTTGAAAAGTCGAATAATCTGTTCGATTGCCGTTCTTGTCAATTCGCGATGCGTTTAATCCCTCAATCAAAATGACAATATAACGATCATTTCTACTCAGACTTTTCAATTCATTGATTATTTCGTATTTCGCCATGTCAAACCGTGTCAAAATCTCATCTTTCAATTCCGTTTCTAAATTGAGTTTCTGATTCTTTGACAATGAAACATCCATCTCAGAGCCATTTTCAAGGAAATAAACATAAAAATCCGACGGAATTGCTTCACTCATTTCTTTATTGCGATTGATGTTGTTGTTTTTATCTAAAGCAGCTGAGCCCGGTTTATCGTCTTTGGGTTCGTTCGCACCACCGCGATTTCCTTCATGAATCGAATCTGAAAAATCTTTTGATTTACCAGAAAGTTTTGTTTCGGGCCACAAAACCCGTGAACTATCTTTACCCATACTTTCGAAATCAGCATCATCCGCGGAATTTTCCCGTTTCTTTGATTCATCCATGGATTCTTCAGGAACTGATTTTATCAGATAATTGGATTTTGAATTCATCAGTGATTTCTTGGATTTTTCCGGTATTTCCATTTTTAATTCGTTATCACTAATCTTTTCAGCAATGACATATTTCATGGAATCTGAAGCAAGATATTTATTATTTTTATTAATATTCCGTACGGCTATGTCGGAAGCAATCACAGTGATTATGACGGTTGCGAGAATGAGAACAGCAGCAGCAGCGGAAACAGGTGTAAATAATCTTCGTGCTGCTTTTTTCCTGTCTAAATCAATCTTATCTTGAGTTCGAAACATTCTGATTTTGATACTCTTGCTTTTATAATGCTTTACTGAATGAAGCGTTTTTTCATATAAGGATTCATTTATTTCTATTTGCGGAAGTTTTTCATACAAATCCCAAATATTTTTCATATTTTCATATTCTTGCTTAATTTTGGCATTCTTGCTCAGCAAACGCTCGAAGGATTCTTTTTCTTCTCCTTCGAGTTCACCCCTGATGTACTCTATAATTTGTTCTTTCTGGTTGTCCATAAAAGCCTCGTCATGTTGTTCATTCTCTTTGACGTCAAAAAAACTGAATAGTTTCAGAATAAGGAATTTTTTAGTTCTAATGCTGATATTGTTATGCATTCCCATGCATATTAACGGCAAGCATATTTAAAACATGAAAACTTGTTATTTATTTCATATATCAGATATTTCAGCACGGATAAGTTCGTTTTTTCTGTTTTCGGGAGTGTTTTCTATGTGAAAATTGCCTGTTATTCAGCCACTTTTTTTATTACGTCAAGCAATGTGCCATCACGCCATTCAATTGCATGAACGATTTCGTCGGTTGTTTCCGTTTTTGATGGAATTGTGCCGAATTCAGCTGCTTTTGCCATTGATTTCTCATGTAATTCCTCAATCGAGACGATTTTGAGTCCAGAATCTTTCGCATTGCTCAGAATCGCTTCTATATAAGTCGATTTACTCGCAGGATTGATCGAAACATATTCGTCAGTAACAACCACGTCAACAACCTCGCCGGGTGTTGTTCGCGTGTAAACTTTGTCCACAACCTTCGGGAAACCCTTGCCGTTCTTGCCCTGTGCAAGAGGGAGAAACATAATCGTCAGGTCTGCACCCGCTGCCACGTCCTGACCGCCGCCAATCCCGCCGATAATCCGTCCGTTCGCACACACGGTGTTAACATTAAAATTCACGTCAACCTCAAGCGCTGACAGAACCGCAACATCAAGCATATTTACAAGGCATTCTTTGTTTGCCACCGACGCATATTCACCAGCAGGAATTGCTTTGTGCCCACTGTCCTCAAGCAATGATTTGATGACCTTTGCACTCGGTTCAAAAAGCTGACCATGCCAGAGATACCGCAATGTACCTTCCTTGAACATGTCCACATGCATACTCGTTACTCCGCCGATGGCAAAATTCGCGACAATCTCCTGCTCCTTGAGCATTTTGCGGATTTCGTCCAGTACAATCAGCCCTGCACCGCTGCCAACCTGAAACCCAAAATCTTCCTTCACAACACGAGCAGCACGCATAACGTTTGTAACGTTTTCAGCGATAATTCGGTTGAAATCATTAGCACGGATTCTTTCAAGGTCAAGCGTCCCTGAACCGATGCCGGATGCAAGTCCCGGAGTTTCAACAGGAACGACAAAATCCACCTGTGCCATCGGAATTTCGTTGGGTAGAATCAAGTGTTCACTCACCGTGCCAGCGAGTAAACATGTATAATCCGCAAATTCTGCATCCGCTGAGAACAATCCGAGTGGACCGCACCAATGTTCTTCCTTGCCCATGACGCCGTTTGAATTGCCGTGAATATCAGCAATCGGGACAGGTCCAAACGCGACTTTGACGTGAACTTCTCCTGTCTGCAGCTTGCGAACACGATTCCCATGACTGAAACCGACGCCAACCCAGGGTAGTAAATCCCCATTCGTGAGATGTTCACCGAATTTCCTGTACAAATTCCCGTAAACACCCGAAATTATCCCATCCTGCCAGGCTTCAAAAAGCCAGGGGTCAGTATTATCGAAGACAGCGTTTGCATAGAGCTTAATGTTACGCTTGCCTTGTTCTCTCAGCTTATCAATCACAATCTTCATTCCATTGTCACCAAGCCGGTAATAATGCGGGTAAGATATAGTATCACCGTCTTCAATCAGTTCCATCACAGCATCAAGCGTGGTAACCTTGCTTTTTCCTGTCGCAATCGGTGCTGCACCCTTTCTGCCGACAATCCGACCAGCATAGTTCTCGTCATTAAAAGCACCATTAAAAGGTTTATAATCCGTTCCATTTATCAGCATAGTTTTCTCCCGATATTTCATATATACCGAATTCAATCTGCGATTTTATGATTTCTGCAATAATCGGAAATAAGATATTCAATTCAACAAACGCAATTTGAATTATTTTGTACATTCTATCGTATTTGCTAATATTATTGCTCATATTCTTGGGATTGAAAATGAATAATAAATCACTGGAAGACTCCAAAACCGAACCTTCGAATAAAAAAGTGAAATATAACTACAATTTCGGTACCCCCTGGTACGTTTTAATGTATCGCATCGCAAAATTCCTTTTTCCTTATAAAAAAATTCTTATCCTTGTCATTATTGCATCCGCTGTCTATGCTGCGACATCACAAGGACGCATCTACTTCCTTAAACCGATTATTGACAATGTTTTCGAAAACGATGCGGTTTTGTCTGAGCGTTTCAACGAATTAATAATTATAATGCTGTGGTTATTGGGGCTTGCGTTTGTGCAGGGACCAGCAGGTTTTATCCGGCAATATTTAGCCAACTGGTTGATAGCCAAGTCGATGACGGACGTTCAGCGCAAGCTTCAGGCACATTTAATGTCTTTGGACGTACAGTATTTCCTTCAGCGCAGACAGGGCGACCTCCTAAGCAGAATGAGCAATGATATTCAGGCGTTCATGGCGGGAATTCAATACATGACATCGGATTTTCTGGTTCAGCCATTTTTGCTCATTTTCGGGCTGGCACTGGCGATTTATGCATCTGCCCAGCTTGCGATTTTCTTGATAATTTTCGCGCCGATTCTGATTTTCATCCTTGCATATCTCTCCAAGCGAGTCAGATTCTGGAGCCGGAAAGCACGTCAGACACTTGGCGATGTTATGAACACGCTTTCGCAGTGTTTTGCAGGCATCCGAATTATCAAAGCATTCAGACGCGAAGACCGAGAGATTGAGCGTTTCGAGGAAGTTACGCAGCATTGGTTCGACAGGCAGATGAAAACAACACGTTATAAGGTTTTCAACAATTCCGGGACAGATTTTATATACAATATTCTACTCGCAGGAATCCTATTCATAGGTGGTTATCTGGTTGTAAAAGGCGGACCATTCGGCAAGATTACAACAGGTGATTTCGCTCTGTTCGTTGTTGCGCTTATTGCGACATTTGATCCGCTTCGCAGACTCACCCGCAGCATAAACCTGTTTCAAGATGCTTTCGTTGCGACCGAACGACTTTTCGAGATTTTAGAGGAAAAACCACGAATTCAGAAGGTTGAAAATGCAATAAAACTTGAGGCATTCGAAGATGAAATAGAATACAAAGATGTGTGTTTCAAGTATCCCAGTGGGATTGAGGATGAAAACGTTCAGGATGAGCAGATGTACACCGTACGGGACATAAATTTCAGTGTGAAAAAAGGTGAAATTGCAGCATTTGTTGGTGAGCGTGGTGCCGGCAAGTCAACAATTCTCGATCTTTTCCTGCGTTTTTATGACCCGCAGAAAGGTAAAATCACAATCGACGGTAAAGACTTGCGCATGCTTGACCCGGTTTCACTTCGTAACCTTATTGCAGTTGTTACGCAGGATACGTTTCTGTTTAACACGTCAATTCGCGAGAATATCGCATACTCAAAACCTGATGCAACGCAAGAGGAGCTTGAGCAGGCAGCACGTGATGCGAATATTTTAGAATTCATCGTGGATCAGCCGGACGGCTGGGAAACTGTCGTCGGCGAGCGTGGTGCCAGGTTGTCGGGCGGCGAGCGGCAATCAATAGCAATAGCCCGTGCAATGATTGCGAATTCGCCAATTCTACTGCTGGATGAAGCAACCTCCAACCTCGATTCGGTCAGCGAGAAAAAAGTGCAGGAAGCTATCGGTCGGCTTATATCCGATCGCACAGTGTTTGTGGTTGCACATCGATTATCGACAATTCGCAATTCTGACAGAATTTATATCATCAAGGATGGCAAAATCGTTGAACAAGGCAACCATGACCATTTGCTGGCGTTAAACGGACATTACGCCCGTTTCTACAATACCCAGTTTTCCACCGATAAAGATTAAAGATTTTTGGGATTTTTACCACGAACCACACGAAAAAACAAGATTTAAGAATAAAGAATTTTAGCCACTAAGAACACCAAGTTTCGCTAAGATTTATAAGAATTAAGATTTTTGTTTTTCTTACTTTCAGCCTTGCAAATCTACAGCCAGTCGTTGCGATTTTCGCGGAAAGCATCAAGGTCGAAGCGTTTTTTCACCTCATCTTTTAACCTGCTAAAGTTCTCAGTTTTTTTAAAATCAACGTCCTCAAACCTGGGCAACATGCCGATAAGGTTGATGCCGACATGATTCTTGACAATCTCAATCTGCTCATAATCAATCACGGTAGCAGCTTCCTCGTACCAACCATTAATGATGTAACCGGTAATCGGAATACCGGTTTGCATTGCAAAATATGCGGATAACAGAAGATCAGGCACCATCATACGCGAAGGCGTTGTAACAATCACAAGTTCAGAATTAAATGTCAACAGCAGATCAACCATGGTTTCGTCTTTTGTTATCGGCGACAGAAGCCCTGCACCACCGTCAATGCAGATAATTTCGCGTAAAAGTGACAACCGGAAATAAATGTCATCGAGTTTTTCAATTGAAATTTCAGTGTCATTGCCAAACCGTGCAGCTATCACCGGGATGTTATGCATTTCGAACGAATACGGGTTGATAAGGTTGATATCATCCTCTGAAGAACTCAATGACTTTAGATATTGTACAGATTCGCAGATTTTTTTATCATCGATAACAACAGTGTTTGAATTCATCGCAATGGGCTTGAAAACACCTGTATTGCTGCCAAGGTCTCTCAATGTGCCGGCAATTGCGCCAGTCAGCATTGTTGTGCCAATATTGTGATCAGTTCCGACGAAAAAAAAACCGCGTGCCATAATATGTCATTATTCCTTGTTTTGCAGAGAACATATTCTAACAAACGGACGTTTTCAGCAAAATTCAAAATATTTTTACATTTTTCAGTCACGCTAGACTTTTAAAAGTATGACAGAAATTGCATAATATGTCGGTTGCATTTTGTGTTTATTTCTTCTCGACCTTTGCGTCCTCAGGCATCTTCATTGTAGTCTGGCATTTAGGATAGCCCGAACAACCGAGAAACATTCTGCCCCATTTTCCACGTTTTACTAGCATTTCTTTACCGCATTTATCACATTTCACATCGACTTTAGGCAGAATTATCGGTTTACCTTCCTTGTCAACCGCAACAGTGTTTTTACAATCTGGATAATTAGAGCATGCTAGGAATTTTTTACCCCACCTATTAAGCTTGTAAATCATTGGCGAGTCGCACTTCTCACACTTAAATTCTGAAGGTTCTTCCTGCTTTGGTATATCATCGCCGTTTATCTGTAAAATTCCATCGCAATCCGGATATTTCGAACAACCGAGAAATTTACCCCGCTTGCTCCAGCGTATAAGCATTGGTGCACCGCATTTTGGACAGATATTGTCAGAAACCTCAGCGTCTTTTCCGCGAACCGACTTCATATTTTTTTCGGCTTTCTCGAGGTCTTCAGCGAATTTTGCCCAGAAATTGCGGATAATGTCAATATAGGGCATTTTCCCCTGTTCCACTAAATCAAGCTGTTCCTCGAAATTCGACGTAAAATCGATGGACAATTCTCGTGGAAAATTATCTACGAGAAGTTCGTTGACAAGCAAACCAAGTTCTGTCGCATGAAATTTTCGTTCCCGCAATTCCACGTAGCCTCTATCCTGAATATTGCTCAAAATTGTCGCATAAGTTGACGGTCTGCCGATACCCTCGGACTCAAGAGTTTTAACAAGGGATGCTTCTGTATATCGCACAGGTGGCTGAGTTGTTTTTTCTGAAGATTTCAATTCGATGAGTTTTAGTGTTTCGTTTTTCGAGATTTTCGGTAGTTTTTGAGATATTTCTGTTTTCTCTTCTTCAAGCGTAACTTTATACAAACGGGTGAAACCATCAAAAAGCTCTTCTCTACCGAAACATTTCCAAATTCCCTTCCCAACTGAAACGCTTATTGTCGTCAGATTATATTCGCGTGCTGACATCTGACACGTAACGAATTGACGCCAGATTATCCGGTAAAGCTTGAGCATATCCTGATGTTTTTTATCTTTTGCGAAAAATTGCGAAATTTCTTCGGGATTGCGTAGAACTGACGTTGGGCGGATGCACTCATGAGCATCTTGTTCGTTTTTAGCTTTCGATTTGAAAGTTCGCAGTTTACTTGGCAAATACTTGTCGTTGAATGTTTCTTTAATGAAATCTCGAACTTCAGTTATTGCTTCACTTGCGATTCTAACTGAATCAGTACGCATGTATGTAATCATTCCAACGGGACCTTTGCCGACATCGACACCTTCGTATAATGCCTGTGCCAAGCTCATTGTGTATTTCGCGCTGAAATGCAGCTCAGTGCTGGCAGCACGTTGCAGCGTACTTGTGATAAATGGTGCTCGCGGTAGTTCTTGCTTCATCTGCACTTTGACATCGTCGACAATCCAATCTGAAGATTCTGTTTCTTTCAAGATTGTTTCGACGAATTGCTTGTTTTGAAGGTCATATTTCGGTTCAAGTGAAATGTCAGATACGGTGTCAGGATTTTTACCGTTGAGTAAATCGAATGCAGTCTGGATGATGTCAAATTTTTCATCATTGAAATCGATTTCGAGTTTCTTTTGCTTTGCCTTGTCTTCAAGCTCCTTGCGCAGACTTTCCGAATTTGTATCGCGCCATCGCTCGAATCTTTCACGCGGTGTCATTTGATATTGCTTCAGCTCAAGGTTAAACGGGAAGATTTGACTGGCATCACCTTCGATTTTTTCAACATCTGCATTTAATGCCCAGAAAATATGCGAATTGAAGTCGGATATAAGTTTTTCACGCTCGCAAATAAGCCGACCTGCGACGGACTGCACCCTACCTGCACTCAATCCTCTTTTCACTTTTTTCCAGAGCAGAGGTGAAATTTTGTATCCTACAAGCCGGTCAAGAATTCTACGGGTTTGCTGGGCATTAACCTTGTCAATATCAATAACTGTTGGAGATTCAAAAGCGGTCAAAATCGCATTTTTTGTAATTTCATTGAAAATTACACGTTTGACTTTGCTGTCCTCTAGTTTTAGAGCTTCCTGCAAATGCCAAGCAATCGCTTCACCTTCGCGGTCCATATCAGGTGCGAGAAAAACGGTTTCAGCATTTTTAGCGGCTTCGCGTAGCTCGCTGACAATCTTGGATTTATCACGCATAACAACGTAATGTGGTTGGAAATCATCTTCGATTTCAATACCAAGTTTGGTTTTTGGGAGGTCGCGAATGTGCCCAACAGACGACTTTACGACGAATTTTCTACCAAGAATTTTATTGATGGTATTCGCTTTCGCTGGGGACTCGACAATAACAAGATTTTTTATACTTGGCTTGCTTTTACCACGTTTTGCTCCGGTTTTACGGCTTTTTTTAGTTGTCTTCTTTATGCGCTTTGAAGGTGAATCTGTCATTCTCAATTAATCCTGTAAGTTTTTGAAAAATTTAAAACGGATTTTCGAAACACGTATTAAAATAAACAAAGAAAACTACAATTCATGAGTATAAATTTCAAGGAAATACGCACTTCATTTATAAGTTGTTGATATTAAACAAGTTATAATGATTGGAATATTTATTTTTTAATAATTATTCCAGTTGTATAAAAATATAATACTGAAATCGGCAACATTTTTACTTAAATTCTGGAAATAAGTGCTTTTTGGAGAAAAATAATGCTGGCTGAATTTAATATGGCACCTTCAGGAATACCTGGAAGTTTGGTGCCTTACGTCGCTGAAGTGGTTGAAATCGTTAAGAATTCGGGGCTTACGTATCAGCTTAACGCGATGGGAACGATAATTGAAGGTGATACTGACGCTGTTTTCGAGCTTATAAAAAAATGCCATAAACATCTTGCATCAAAAGCAGATCGAGTTTACACGGTCATAAAAATCGATGATAAAGTAGGAAAAACGGGACAACTCAAGCAAAAAGTCGAACGTGTGAAACAGAAAATCGAAGGTGATATCAACACAGCGTGAAGTAAAACAACATGACAAGTGTACTGTTACATTACTTCTGTGACATCTTTGGTGGGTCAAACATCTTGCCTGACGTTCAACATCAATATTAACAGGTAGGATTGTCTGTTCCACTATTCATTGAAACTTGTGTTACACGAACCTAGCAATTAAACGAATGATGTATCGGAGACGTAAAATAAACGTGTGTTTACCTACTTTGATTTAATCTCGGTTAAAGGATTTTTTCAGATTCTTGATAATTTTATCTGCATTGAACCTGATATCATCGTTTTCATCGCGCTCAAGCCGTATTTTGCGGATGGCATAATGCACAGTCGAATGATTCCGTCCGCCGAAGTATGTTCCGATTTCATTCAGCGAATAATCGGTAAGTTCCGCTGCGAGATACATACAAATCTGCCGAGGCAGCGAGAATTTACGCAGTCGCGATTTCTTATGTAAATCTTTCGAAGTTATATCAAACTGTGCTAGAACAGCGTTTTCGATGTCCATCATATCGATTTCCGGTCGACTGTAATGACGAAGATCCTTCAAAAGATGATCAACAGTGTCTTTTGTTACCGTAATATTGTTTAGCCCTGAATATACAAGAAGAAGCTGCAAGTAGCTCTCAAGATCCCTTATCGTACAAGAAGTGTCAATTGCCAGTGATTCAATTGCATCCGAGCTGAAGCGTTTGAGATTTTCAGCGAGTTTATTCTCGATAATCTGCCTGCGAGTTTCGGTTAATGGATTCTGGACTTCAATAACAAGCCCACCGAGAAGATGCTCAATCAGCTTGGTTGGCAGCTTGCCTTCATAGGATGACAGATCTTTGTCGATGGTTAAAATCACCTGGCGATTGTTAAAGACCATCTCTTCGAGTAGATTTACGAATTCTGTGGCAATATTCATCTTACCGCTAAGATTCTGCAGGTCATCGACAACAAGAATTGAAAGCGAACGTATTTGATCGCTGAAATGCTTCAAATTGCGCGAGCGGTAAGCACTCATGTATTTTTCATAGAAATATTCACCGAGAATGTACATTGAGTTGCTGTTATAGCCCTTGTCAAGGTATGAATGCGTCAAACCCTGAACTGAGTGCGATTTCCCGTTGCCGGAATTGCCGACAATCAGAAGCGGATTGTATTTTATATCGCCGGGATGATTTAATACACGGTCAATTGCGTGTCTGAGAATCTCGTTTTCCTTGCCGATTACCAAATAATCAAGCCGGTATCGTTCTTTCAAAGAAAACTGCTGCTGATTCGCCTTTCGATGTGTACTTCTCTTTAATCCGCTTGAAACTGGAACAATATTCCTGCTCTGGCGTGAATAATCACCTGAAAATTGTGTTTCAATTTTAGGTGTAAAACCGGTAATGTCTTTAACGACTTCTAAAAGATGCGGATTAATTTTCTCTTCAACATAACGACGGAATTTACTTGGCAAACCTATTTCAATTTTATCCTTGTCGAATTTTATAAGATGATTGTTCAAAAACCAAAACTCGAAGGATTTTTCTCCGATGCGTTTCTTTAATTCAGCTTCAATGCTCGCCCATTGATCAAGCAAAGACACAGCATCTCCCCCTCTCTCTATATATAATAGATTTCACCGAACTACTAACAATACAATATCTTTTAACGGGAGTCAAAAAAAAGCTACCAAGAGAAAATCGATTTAGATTGACCGTAAGCAATTTTCGATTTTATAACTTGCGATTAACCTAAAAATGCAGGAATTTTCTTATGCTGCCTCCTTTATTTCCCATTTCTTTACATGTTAACATCAATTAAATGCAGTTCAATATTTAATTTTTCGTCTTTTACCATTTTTTTCAATTCGACATTTTATAGCATTTTTTGACTTTTAAATTCGAATTAAAGCGTTAATTTTTATTATTATTATTCCAAAATCTTCAAAATTTCATAGCTACTGATCAGTCATCGACTGCAAGGTCATCAGCATCAATCTCCTGAGATTTGAAATGGTTATCAGTATTTGTTTCTTCGGGACTGACAGCAAGATCGTCGGCATCGACAAATTCTGCCTGTATTGTGGTTTTTGCACTCATTTTCTTAATATCCTCAATGCTCAGTCTTGAACCAACTGTAGCTTGTAGAGTCTTCGGAACCTTTGTGTTCTGTTCTTCTTCAGATTTAAGGATTATTATCTTGCCACATTCAAGGCATTTCACAACTTTACCGATAAGCTCCCGGTTGACAAAACCAAGTGAATTGCAATGTGGACAACGATAATGCAGTAACATAGTGCTTTTTGTGTGTTTAGTTATGAGCATTGTATTATTAATTAGCATCTGATTGAACATTAAAATGCGCAATATTCCCGATTTTTATCAGCTCAAGATAGCGGATAGAGAAATATGGCTATATGTCCAGATAAACAGTCTCAAAAAGACGTTGAAAATCGGATTTAAGATGTTAACACCACCTAAAACTACAAACGCTATTAGAAACATAAAACCGAATTGCCTGCCTAATTTCTCGTACACAACTCTGTTCTCAGTCGCCAGAAGGTATTTGAAGACATGTGAGCCGTCTAAGGGCGGAATTGGAATGAGATTGAAGAATGCGATGAAAATGTTGATTAGGAAACCGTAGAAAAACAGGTAAAATGCGTATGAATTCGGTGTTATAAACGGGCTGAGCAGAAGGAATATGACAAGAACGACAGTCGCGAAGAGGATTTGTGCTGCAGGTCCTGCTATAGATACGAAAATATCAGCACGTCGAAATGCTTTCCAATCGTTGAAATTGTCGAAATTGTAGGGATTTACTGGCACTGGCTTCATTCCGCCGAATGGAATTTTGACAACAATGAGCATTATAATCGGGACAATAAAGCTCATAATTGGGTCGAAATGGGCGATTGGATTTAGCGTGATTCTGCCCATGAGCTTGGCTGTGTCGTCACCGCAGCGAAGCGCAGCTAATCCATGACCGATTTCGTGGATGATTCCGCCGAAGTACAGCACACCAATAAAAATCACAATCATCAAGGGATCATTCATCAAACCGTCCAATCATGTGTCGAAGTCTCAACATGTAGCAAATTTATCGATAATATCAATAATATAACAATTTCAGTCGCTTACGGATTTCAAATTTCATCACTCAAAAAAAAACCTCATGTATCCACGAGGTTTTGAGTTAATACTAATTTTTCACATTATGCTTCGTCTTTATCCTCTTCTTCTTCCGACGTTTCTTCGTCTTTCTCTTCTTCATCATCTGTTTTATCTTCAGCAGTTTCTTCTTCAGTTTCCTCTGTTTCTTCAGTTTCTTCTGCTTTTTCCTCTGTTTCTTCCTCTTTTTCTTCGGATTCTTCCTCTGCTTTTGCCAAAGCAGCAGCTTCTGCTATTTTTGCGTCTTCTTCAGCTTTTTTCGCTTCTTCTTCCTTCTTCTTCGCTGAGAGTTCTTTTTTCACTTCAATAAAATCAATGATGAAATCGTAAGCCCAGTAAGCGTTCGCAGCAAGAATCAGGATAAGCTGAATCAGACTCAGAACAGTAAAATCGTAACCCCAGAAATTCACTGAAAATAAAATTACGCCAATTGTTGCTATTCCCAGTAGTATCGAATTAACAAGTTTTAGGTATTTGCTCCTGAAGCATGTGAATTTTTCCGCAAAGACTAAAACT
>CAYZQB010000077.1:4690-13917 GCA_964480395.1 uncultured Planctomycetia bacterium | reverse complement strand
GACAGTGTCGTGAAAAAATGTGTGCTTGCACACCTCGCAATGACAATATTTTTTTTTGTTTTTCGAATATTTCGTGATAAAATTCTTCTGAGTTTGATTTATCCGATATAGCTTACACCCAGATTATGAGAATGATTACGTACATTGTCGGCAAAGCCATGAGGAAATTGTCCGAAAGATCTAATATTCCGCCGAATTCCGGTATCAATGAACTCGAATCCTTGACTTTTGCCCAACGCTTGAGAAGAGACGAAAACAGATCGGAAATTTGCGCTGCGAACCCGATTATCAACCCGAAAATCGCTCCCGAAATTATGCTGTTCGATTGAAATATCATATCAAGATCGAAAAGATAAGCTAGCAAAGCACCAATAATCGCAGATGTTGCAAAGCCACCAATACTGCCCTCAATGGTTTTCTTGGGTGAGATTTGGGTGATAAGTTTGTTTTTTCCAAAAGTTCTGCCAATGAAGTATGCTCCAGAATCTCCGAGTCGGGCGACTGTCAGCGTGAAAATAATCAGGGATAAACCGTAAAATGGAATAATTCGAATAAAAATCGCACATGCATATGAGAAACCAACAAGCATGAAAACCAACATGCTCATGACTATTGACAGTATTCGTTGATTGTGCTGGTCGTCGGTTGTGATATTGCGCCAAAATGCAGTAATCCAGCAAAAGTATGTGAAAATCAACCCGAATCCGAGGATTAGCAGAAAATATTTCGGGATTGGAATGCTTATTGCATCATGAATTGTCTGTTTTTTCGCATTATTCATATGATTGTAAAATTCCTCAGATGTCATCGACTGTACATCTTCAAAATCAACAAGTTTTGAGTTAATTTCATCTGTTTTGATAATAGTCTGCGAAGATTTGCCGTCAGCATAAACGCTGTTTAGGAAATTCGAGTTTGTAAGCTGAATCGGTTGTATCTTTTCGCACATATATTGAGAAACCACCACAGCACCCAAAATCATCGCGTTAACACCAATCAGAATTGCAATCAGACTGATTTTGATGTTCGTTTTTTTAATGATTTTTACGATTTCATACGCTGTGAAGTTCGCAAAAAACAGCACTAGAAACGTAATTCCCCACCCAGATGAGAATATTCCGAAGATGTGTGCGGTTTCCACCCAGTAATCTATGAATAGAACAGCTAAGACTGCGATAATTAAAAACATTCCGATGACGCATCGTTTTATGACTTTGGACATTAATCTCTTTCAAAATAAGGTCGGTTGGAGCAATTATATTATTTCTGTGATTAAGTTACCAAATAAACTTATGTTCCCATGATAACAATGAAAATTATCACTAAAACCACGAATGCAACACCAGTAATCAATGTCCAAAGCATCCAACTTATTCCCAATGCCTTACTGAAAACCGCAAAAACAGAAATTAATCCACTTAGGATAACAAGTGCAGAGATTTTGAATGATCCACCTTTTTTTCTGGCGAATGCATCGGGCTTGCTGGTGTCAAGTTTCAGACCTGTGAGAAGATTTATATTGCATTTCTTACACACGTTCGCACTCAAAACGTATTCAGTGCTGCATTCTGGGCATTTCACCGTAATTTCATCAAGCGAGAAATTCTGGTTTTCCGCTTTCCCGCCGATAATGCTTATCATTCGCGCTTTGATATGATTGAAATCAAGATATTCTTCTTCGGTAGGAAGTTGTTCTATTAAGATTTTAGCAAGTTTCTCGTTTTCTGTAATCAATGCAATAATTTTGGCAAGGTTTGCAACAAACTCATCAAATGCAACAGGTTTCATATAATCAACAATAATCTTAGATGCTGCGATATAAACATTATCAATCGTAATTTCAGGAAGTTCGATGCCCGTTTTTTGAAGATTGTTCGCAAAAGTAAAAAGCTGGTATAATATTTCGCCAAGTTTTTCTGATTGGAATTTCACCTTATTTTCGATACGTTTGCGCAAATTTTCAGGTGGCAGCACCTCAAGAGCGAGAAGATTGCTTGATGAATCGAAGGATTTTTGTGGGATTGGTTTGCGAACATATGGCAAATCTTTAATTTTATTGAGAATGTCTCTTTTTCGTTCAATAATCTTGCTGCCTGCTTCACTAACTGGAATCTCAAGTGTCAGACGCAAATTAGAGTTTGTATCACGTGCAGAGAAAGTCAGGATGTCTTTAGTTTCAGCGTTTTTCTCGATTTTATCGTCAATGCAATCGTAAAGTTCATATTCGTTAAGCCGTTCACCTTTTTTGAAATTAAGTGGGTAAAAAGTCATATTTTGATTAACTCCTTTGCAACATCACAAACCAGCTTGTTGCATTAACTCAAACAAATATTCACTTATGCTGCCGCCAGCGATTTCGCTTGTGCGGAAGCCGCTGTTTTCAGCAATAAATGATATGTCTTGCTTTATTGTACCAGCATATTATGCTATCGGTTAAAAATATTCGCAGATAAATTGTGAATATATGAACAAATTATTATTCTTTCTTGCACTTAACATCCGAAACATATATAAAAAAGTTTTATCAATTATAGGTCTAGAAAAGGTGAATCAAATGAGCAACGGGAAGGTCATCAGTAATAGGGATAAAAGATATAAAGATCAGAAGAATGCACCAGAGATTGTATCTGAAAAACGTATCACTTTCTTTATGTCAAACAAATCTCACAAAGCGATAAAATTACTACTGGCGTATTGCGAATTAGCAAACATTGAACAGCCTGATCTCGGTCCATTCCCTGAAAAACCGTCTGCATTTATCAGAGAAGCAATTGATTTCTATCTTGATAAAATTTTCGGTGATTATACTGGTAAAGAATATTCGAAATGGGAAAAACACATTAAAGGTTTAAAAGATGTTTTGAAAAAGCAGGGAATCACTTGCTCGGAACAACTTCCTCTCGGTGAATATAGAGTCATCGAATAAAATACAACCGATTTACGGTCCACCGAACAACATACACCAGTTAAATCCGGTTTTGGAAACTCCACAACTGTCGAATTCTTTGCTTATGATGTTTTTCAGGTGGTCAGCACTTTGAAACCATGATAAGAACACGTTTTCCGCATGATTAGCATTTTTTATTCCGCGATATAGATTTTCACCGATGTTTTTACCTTTGAAGCCCGAATTTTTCGCCCTTTGTTCGGGATTCGTGCCTTTTGAGTCAATATGTGAAATTTCATCCATTTTTATAAGCAAAAGCATATAATCATCGGTTGCAGATTTCAGCGTTTTCGGCTTGACAATCAAAGGTATTAAGCCGATTTCTTCACGAAATGAGTTGATGAGTTTCAACAATTCTAGTTCTGCTTTATTTAGAGATTTTATACCGACATCAATCACGTCTGTATTCTCGGAAATATAGCGAAAAACATCTGCGTTGACGATTTTTCCAACTTTTTCATGATTGAGAATTTTTCCCCATATCTGCTCAAATTGAGTTATGCGCTTGTTTAGCTGATTTTTAACATTCTTTTCGCAGTTAATCTGTTGTATCAGCATAAAAAGTTTTTCGATTTGAAGAATATCTGTAAGCTTTTCGATGATTTTTCTTGTGGCGTCTGCTTTGATAAATTCAATGTCTTTTTCGCTCAGACCGGCGTTTTTGAAGGTTTCAGCCAGTTTCTCGATATTTTGATTCATTGTTAAGCAAACTGAAGATAATGCAAAAGTTGAATAAGGCATGCGATAAATTGCTTTGATTCTTTGGTATTTAATTGTCAATTCCTCATTTTTTTTTGCATTTTTGGGTAATTTAGATGAATTATTTTGTGTTGCTGTCTTGAAAAAATCATGACGATAAGTTTTGAGTATGATTTGCATTAATCGAGAGATTTCAACTTCGTAAAATTTCACTATTTCCGTTGATTTAACGAGAATATAATCAAGGTATTCATTCAAAAATGTCGTGCATTTAGCAAATTCCTTGCACAGATTCAATTTTTTTGCATTTTTCTTATGATTGTTAATATTCTTCAGTAATTCTGACAGTTCAAATCTAAATATTCCTTCATAAACTTGAATTTCTTCTGTGTTTTCGACCTTTTCTTCATTCTCTTTTTGTAACTGGATTATCTTTAACGCTTTGAGATACAGATGATAAGCTTTTTCAGGAGTGTCAGAGAATAAGTACTGATGTGCTTTTAACAGGACCTTGTCCAACTCGGTATTCTCGTCATCATCCTCAATTTTTTGATTAATTATCGTATATCTGACGTTATTTCTGGGAAGTTTTAACTCAAGCCGTTTATATTTTGCGTTAATTTTTTCAAAAATATTAATGCTGAAATATACGTCGGTTTCATCGTCCTTTATGTGCCTACCATCAAACGATATATCGAGATTCTTGATGTAAAGCGTATCTGCAAAAGCGGATGCTGATAACAGAAGCAAGCAAAGTAAAATCATGAAGTAAAATTGCCGCATTAAATAATCACCTCCATTGAATAAAACAATTCTATCGAAGAATAACTCGGTATAATTAGTTTTTTTGCGAGTGATTACTCATTTTTTCGAGTTTGTGATTTGTATTTGTTGAAAGAGTAAAATCCATATTTCAGTGCAAGCTTGCTGGCAGCGGGTTTACAGTTGTCATCGACCATTTTCTCAAGCAACTCAACAGCTTTTTCTTTGTTTCCGGACAAATTGCAGCATTTTGCCAATAGATATCGCGCCTGAGCAATTAAAGCCCCTGGAAAAACATCATCTGCAAATTGTACTTCTTTCTCAATCTCAATCTTTTTAAGGAAATCAGTAAAATACACTGATGCTTTTTCCGCATTCCCCGATATCGACAATCCTGAGGAAGGCAAATCCCTTAATATCGAATTATAAAGAAGCAAACCCGATTGAAAAAGTGCTTGTATCGCTGAAATTTTGAACTGTCGATAATTCTCGATTAAAATATGACTGAATAATGCTGCAGAACCCTGAAAAGGAAGCATCGCCGATGTGCTGTCAATGCTATTCAGAAGCATGAGCCAGTTTTGGTTTATATGTTTCAGGAAATGCTCTTCAGCTAAATAATCGGTTTCAGCAATTGAAAAGTCAGTGTTTGCATCCTCATACCAATCATAAATCAGCAATTTTTTTCGCGTATTCATGTTTACAGTTACAGCTTTGCAGTTCAGTAGCAGATTGAAATATTCCGACCTTTTGTTAATACTCGTTATCATGAACAGTTTTTGCGGCAATGCTGAAGGCAAAATGTCTCCCCAGACATCAAGTATTTCAGTTAATTCCACCAAATTCTTGGAAATAACATTTTTGGGCAGAAGAACTTCATTACGGAAAACATTACGTTTCTCCGGCAACGGGCGGATATCCAAGCCGATTACATTATTCAAATACAAAGAAACAGAGGACTCAAGCTGAAATAAATTCGCATAAAACTTCGGGTTAAACTTCCCGCCTGACTGAATTTCTGCAAGATATGGGCAATATTCGACGATTATCGGTTCAGCATCCTCAGACCTGCTGCAAAAGTTGATAATATCAAGCAATTCACCGTCCGAGTTCAGCAAAGGTGTGCTGTCTCTGAAATCAAAACCATAAAGACAATGCTTTCCTTGTTTTTCATTAAAAAGCAGGCATATCAACGGTCTGGCATCAGTATTTGTGATGGATATTTCAAACGAATTTATGTCAAGAACCGCGGAAATCAAATCAGAGAATAGAAAATTCACACTTTCTATGTCGCCATATCCTCGATACAAAGTATCCAAAGGATATGCCGGCACATAACTTCTGTCAGCATTGACAATTGCGACGTTATCGCGAACAAACTCAAACAAAATATGCAATGCTCTGATTTTTTCGTCGAAACTCATTTGCCGTTCTTTTTCCGCAAACGTGTAAATCTCTGGTAAACCAACAAGTTTCCGTCCAAAATATCTTATTATTGACCTGCTTAGAAATTGCTTAAACGAATAATTGAATCTGCTGAGAAGCTCGGTAATGTCATTCATTTTGTCTTTATTGATATCACCTTGCATCCTGAGCTTAAGAAATTCAACATAATCTGTGAATTCGCTGGTTTTAGAAGCGATTGCAGACTCATAACCGGATGCAAATACCCAATTCGGAATATTCTTGATAATCTCGATATCAAAACTTTCAGATCCAAGCTGATTCTCCGCCTGCTTTCGATTGGGACACAGAGTAATATATTTTTGTTTGATACTCTCGATTACTGACTGGAATTCAACGCGTTTTTCAGCATAATCCTGAAATTCTTTTGGAACACTTTGAGCGACAATCTCCACAAGTTCTCTGGCATCGGTACTATCCTGAATATTATCAACATCAAGGAAAAGAGTGTCATTTTTATCCATTTCATTTAGTTTTAATGCTGCCTGATACGCCTGCCAATATTTAAATTTGTTGATCTCTTTAATGAAATATGAATAGAGTTTGTTGTATTCACCGCGTGCCCAGCATTGTTTAACGTCAATTAAACCTGAGTTTTCGGGGAAATCGTTGGTTTTTTGGAAAATCAGCATAATCATGATGATAAATGTAAGAATCAACGGAAATGTGAAAATCCCGAGAACAGAAAGTCTCGAAAATCTTGTTTGTGTTTGAGAAATTGGTCTTATTGCAGTGTTTTTAGTATCAGTTTTCATTGCTGTTCTTATAAATTTTGAAACTTGATGATTATATAATTACATTCTGCAAAAAGCATAAAACAAAAGTGGTTATGCAATTTGAGTTAACTCAATATTGGCAATGCTATTTATACATTATCGAGAATGATGTAACCTCAAAATCGTCGCTGATCATTGAAACCGGTGATGGATGTATATCTTTTATATTCAGCTTGAACATGTGGAATTTATTGTCGTTTCCATCGCTGTCATCATTATCAGTTTTGACCTTCTGACCGATGAAAAGCAACGTTTTTTCATACTCTAGCCAGGTAATACATCCACGAATCTTGATATTATCACTCTTAAATAGGTTGTTTTTTGCGCTACCGAGTAAATTCAACGAATTTATTTCATCACCCTTTTTAGTATTTTCGAGGAATCCGACACGCGTACCTGCGGGATTAAAAAACAAGTACATAAGTTTGTTATTGGATTTGAAAATTTGATCTTTTGGTTTTAAGTATCGTAAAACCAAGTTTTTACCTTCTGAATTACTGTTAATGTCATCAAATATGTCGCTGTACCATAGTATTCGATTTTCTTTATTATCTTTTGAAATAAATGCAATTTTGTTCTTTCTGATGTTAAAAGACAGCAGAGGGACTTTTTTATCGTTGAAATTGAATTGAATTCTTTTCCAGCTTATTCCTGAATTTTTAATATTAAGCACAACCAAATTAAAATCAGTATCAATAAAAAATACACTTTTTGAATCTTCTTCCAGGAAAATCGAGCTTTTCGGATGGGGTGCTGTCATATCCGCAGCATCAATTAAAACATTCTTTTTGCCTTTTCCGTCATCGGTCAATAAGTTGTATCCGTTTTTAACTCTTTCCAGATAAACATATAAATCTAGTACATCATTGTAAATTGGATAAATTCTCTCCTCAGTACCTTTGCTAAGCTGAATAATATCTTTGCCATCTTCACTGACCTTGAAAATACTTGTTTCATCACGATTATTTTTAGTTGTGCACAAAATCCATAACTTATTTTTTTCTGTTTCTTTAGTTGTACTCGGATTTTTAATTGAATCTAAATCGAGAAGTTTGGGTAAAAGGATAACACCACCTGCAGCAAGTAGTAAAATCAGTACAAAAAAAATAATCGTAAGCATCTTGCCATCACCTGCATTAGAAGCAGGTTTATATTCAGGCACGTATGAGTCTGTGAAATTCAAATTTTTATTGTAAGAATCATTTTCCACAGAAAACGGTTGTCTTTCTACAAATCCTGTTTGTGGCTTTCTGTGTAATTTAGATGTTGCTGTTTTTGGGGTTAATCGATCAATCTGTGTTTTCTTTTTCTTATCGAAATTAGCATCGGTTTTCGTTACTGAACCAGAGATTGAATTAATTCGAATTTCACTATTTCTACCTTTTCTTGGCGTATTGTCATCAAGTAATTCGTCTGCATCAAGCTCGGAAACATCGACTCGATTATTCATGCTGCTAGATGCTTCATCCGCGTGTTTTTGAATCTCTTCAATTGTTACCCGTGGTATCTCTGCTGATGAAATTGGTCTCTTGTTTTGCTTATACTGAATCTGCTGAACAACCTGCTTGACTTCACTCTGACCAATTTTTTTCGTAAACTCCTGGCTCAATTGGGAAATCTGCTGTAATACTTCATCGAAGTTGTCGAACCTGTTTTCCCTGTCTTTTTCAAGCATTTTATCAATAACAGCTTGAAGTCTATTGGGTACTTTGCTAAAAATCGCCTCGGGATAATGAGGTGGTCTCTGTAGATGCTGACCGATAACAGCAGCAGGTGATTCACCAATAAAAGGCGGTCTGCCGACGACCATGTTATACCAAGTTATACCAAGTGAATAGATATCTGCACGATTATCAGCTTTTATACCTTTGCATTGTTCAGGAGACATAAATAACGGTGTACCGAGAACTTGCCCGGTTGTTGTAAGTGCTGATTGAGAAGATTTCATCATTGCCAAGCCGAAGTCAGCAATCTTTATTAGACCTTTGCGTGTAATCATAATATTGTCGGGCTTAACATCTCTGTGTATTACGCCCTGTTTATGCGCAAAAGACAAGCCATCACACGTTTGCTTAATAATATTAACGCTGTACCGCCAGTCGATTCGTTTATGCGTCTTCAAAATCTGTTTGACATCAGTTCCGTCAACGTATTCCATGACAATATAATAAACTGAACCTTTTTTTGCTGCAGTAAAAACTCGGAGTATGTTCGGATGAGTCAATTGCAAAGATGCTCTTGCTTCACGTAAAAAACGTTCCTTAAATTCGCTGTCAGCACCCTGAGATGGGAGTATAACCTTAATTGCAACTGCGATATCGAGAACCTCATGATGTCCACGGTAAATCTCACCCATACCGCCACGGGCAATCAAATCCTGGAGGCGAACTTCTCCAAATACTTCACCGCTGTATTGTCCGCGTTGACCCATATTTCCTCTTTTATAGGTGATATTACCTCAAAAAATAATATCGATTCACAGGCAAGCCTGTTTTTTACTCACTGCATTGACAATAGGACTCAGAAGTTATTTAACCTATTGACAATGATGTAAACTTAAAACAGAAAGTCTGTAAATG
>CAYZQB010000077.1:2046-4590 GCA_964480395.1 uncultured Planctomycetia bacterium | reverse complement strand
TGACCAGACCAATTAAGCTTTGTCTGTAATCTGTCAAAAAATGTGCGTCTGCCGGAAACCACGAGCAGCATTTTCTTGATTGCTGATTCAATTGTTACAATATCACCAACATTAAGTGTCTGCATATTCTGTCCATCAATTGTTAATGCGACGGTGTCGTTTTTCTCGACTAAAGTGAGTTTTATCGGGAATTCACCAGGCAGAACAAGCGGTCGCATTGACATTGTATGCGGGCAAATTGGCGTGATGATTGTCGCTTCCATAGTCGGATGAATTATCGGTCCACCAGCACCAAGTGAATGCGCAGTCGAGCCGGAAGGTGTCGAAATAATCACACCGTCAACATGATATCGGGTACAATACTGATTATTCACTTCAAGCGAAATCTTGATAATGCGTGAAAAGTGAGAGCGTGAAATCACCGAATCGTTGAGTGCGAAGCTTTTGAAGATGCTTATCCCAGCACGATTCACAGCAACTTGGTGCATCATTCTTTCGGAAATCTCGAAATCACCATGTAGAATATTGTTAATATCCGATAAAAATTCCTGAAATTCAAATTCTGCCAAAAAGCCGAATTTCCCGAAGTTTACACCGAGAACTGGCACCTGATTGCCTTTGAGCCGACCGCCGACATTAATCAAGCTTCCATCACCACCAAATAGAATTATTAAGTCTGCATCAAGCACCGAAAAATCTTCTTCGCCGTTTTTGTCAACGAGAATTAATTCTGCCTGGTCTTTAATCAACGGAATAACTTCATTCATCGCTCTGTTTACATCGTCCCTGATACCAGAACCGGTAAGCACAACTCTTAGCTTTTTATTTCTTTTCTCATCATTATCGATATTTTGGTTCATTTTTTTCTCAAAAATTTGCATTTCATTGGATTATCACATTTAGTATAATCAGAGTCAAATCTCGGTTAATGTCAATTTATGTTCTTTATCAATTTGTTTGTTGAGTCTTAAGATTGCTAAACTAAAAATGAAAAAAAATGAACATTTTTTGACATTAATTGCTATGCTTTTTAGGAAATGGAAAAGAGGAGGACGATTAGAATTCATTCTGTTGTCAATAACCTTTGCAGACTTTCCGCTTTAAGTTTACAATAATGTCAATAGGTCAAATAACTCTTGAATCCTATTGTTAATACTGTGAGTAAAAGCAGGTTTACCTGTTTAAGTTTATATTTTAACCCTTTTTTATTCGGAGGTTTGCATTATGAGAAAATTAATGCTTGTTCTGGTTATGGTTGCATTTGCATCAATGTCATTCGGTTGCAATGGTGGAGAAGTTGGTCCCAGCAATGCTGGTTTGCCGATTCCCGATTGGTTCCTCAATCCACCAAGTGAACCGGGTGTTGCAATTTATGGTACCGGTACTTTCACAATGGAAAACATCGACGAACTTCAATTGGCGAAAAACGCTGCTGCTGCTAATGCACGTAGAGAAATCGCTGAATCATTGAAAGTTACGATTCAAGGTGTTTTGAAGAGCTATTCGAAGAAAATCGTTGCTCCTTCAAAGAAAACCATGTTTGAATCACTAACACAGGATGTTATGCGTCAGATCGTCGATAACACGATACACGGTGCAACGATTAAGCATCAGTCTATCGAACCATATCAAAATAAGTACCTCTTCTTCTCTCTGGTAAGGATAGGTTTTGACGGCGTTGCAAAAGCTATGTCAGATGCGACAAGACAAGAATTCGAAAAAGTCGAAGAAAATGCAGCAAAAGCATTTGATGAAATGAATGAACTTTTAAAAGCACAGACTGAAAAACCCATCGTTATGGAATCTGCCAAACCTTATGTACAAGCACCGACACCAGAATAATGGTTGCAGATTAAATTTTAAGGGCTGTCTTCGGACAGCCTTTTTTTTTGTCTAAATCGCATATTTTTGGTGATAAATTTGCATATTTTTCGTTCTTCAGCTATTTATATTACAGAAGAAAAAAATCTTTTCTTTTAGGATTTTTGGAGGTTCTAATGAATTCAAATAAGGTCATTGTCATTCTTTTGGTCTTTTTATGTGCGACTTTTGCGTATCAGACTTTTTTCCAAAAAACAAACACAAACATTGAAAAAGCTTATGCCACCGATGGTTCCAGTAACACGGAAATGCTGGTCGTACCCTTTAACGTCAATTCAAGTGAACAAAAACTCGCTGTCTTCAAAAAGGAAGATGTTCTGTACAAAGGCAGCAAACTCCCCAATCAGTGGTGCATGACAGTTTACGGAATGAGAGACGGCAGAAAACTCCGATTGGAAGCCAGCCGTTGGATTGAAAACGATTTTTTCCTCAAGGACTTTAACATCGCAGAAAAACGTAAAACATTTATGCATCCTGAAACTCTCAGAGAAAGAAAAGTAAAAGGTTATGAGTTTGATCCCACCGACGATAAAAAAGATGAAACCAAAAAACCTGATATTAATGCTCCCGATTGGTTCGTAAAACCTCCAGTTGAGCCGAAAAAAGCGATTTATGCTATCGGTACTTTCACAATGAAAAACATTGATGAGCTTCAGTTGGCGA
>CAYZQB010000077.1:0-1946 GCA_964480395.1 uncultured Planctomycetia bacterium | reverse complement strand
AGCATTTGATGAAATGAAAAAGCAGGCGGTTGCAATGACTGAAAAAGCGTTTTATACCGAATCCGCGAAACCTTACTTGCCTGAATAATTTTTTCAAATTTAAATATAGCGTAAGTTACACAAACTATGGATGGTGGCACAGGCATCCCTGCCTGTGTCTAGCAACAATTATCACCATTGTCAGGCAAGGATGCCTGACCCACTTTAATATTGTTCAAATTCAGTGTAAAACTAAACAAGGACAGTCTTCGGGCAGTCCTTTTTTATTGTCATTCTGAGTGTAACGAGCAAAGCAAGTTAAACGAAGAATCCAGGCTAGCGAAATATTAAGTGTGGAATTCATTCAAACGTTTTTGTCTGAAAAACTCTGAATCTTTGACTGTATTGGAAAATAAGTCATTCATAATTCAATGTTTTGTGTATGACAATCCTGGATTCTTCGGTCACTATGCTCCCTCAGAATGACATGATTCGAAGTTCAAGATTCCCAACTTGTTTTTGCTTGTTAAAATTGCATTTGAAGATAAATTTAGTGAAAATAAATTAAGGACTGCGAATGTACAAACGGATTATGCTTAAAATCAGCGGCGAAGCACTGTCGGGCGAGGGTCAGATGGGATATTCGCCTGATGATGTAAATTACATTTCCCGCGAACTTAAAATGCTGAAGGATGCTGGCTTCGAAATAGTTGTCGTCCTCGGTGCTGGCAATTTTGTGCGCGGAAAACACCTTAAAGAGCTGAATATTCATCAATCCATGGCAGATTACATGGGAATGCTCGGAACAGTTATGAATGCAATCGCATTGACGGAAACGCTCAGAAATCTGCAAATTTCTGCGACAGCATTAACGATGATTGACATGCCGCGTATCTTGCAATCATACAGACGCGATATAGCACTTGAAAAGCTTAAAACCGACATATTATTCTGTGCAGGCGGTACAGGCAGACCGCTTTTCACAACAGACACCAACTCGGTTCAACTTGCTGTCGAGCTTGACTGCGATGTTTATCTCAAAGCAACGAAAGTTGATGGATTATACTCTGCTGACCCGAAGAAATTCAAGGACACACAATTCATAAAAAAGGCAAGCTTTGACGAAGCGTTGAAAAATGGGTATAAGGTCATGGATGCAGCGGCATTCGCGTTGTGTTCGGAATACAATCTACCTGTGCGAATCTTTGATATGCGCAAATCAGGCAACATGCTCAAAGCTGCAAAAGGTGAAAACATTGGAAGTATCATCGATACAGAAGGTAAAAAATAACACAGGACACACATATGAGTATAATTATTATTGGTGCCGGTGAAATAGGATATCACATCGCAAATGAACTCAACTTAGAGAACAGAAATGTAACGCTGATTGATCCTGACCGTGAGCGAATCCGATTTCTTGAGGAAAGCGGAGAAGACCTGAATATAATTTATGGCAGTGGAAGTTCACCTGAGATCCTTAAGCAGGCAGGCATTGAGAAAGCTGAGATGCTTATTGCCGTCGCAAACAATGACGAAATCAACATAACTGCATGTCATCTTGCTTCACAGATGAATAAAAATATCATGAAAATCGCGCGAATCAGGGACGTTGACACCCAGTTTTACGGGACTCTGATTATGGGTGATCCACCGATAATCGATTCAATTATTAATCCCGAAGAACTTTGTGCGCAAAAAATAGCGAATCTGACCAAATATCCAATAGCTAACGATTTGAATTATTTTTTCGGAAAAATGGCGGTTCTTGTCGGAATTCATGTTGTGGGTAATAATCCGTTGATTGGAAAATCTCTCATTGAACTTGGTAAAGAACGGCAAAAAAACAATTTTAAAGCTCTGATTGCTGCAATTATCCATGAAGACGAAGCCATTGTTCCTTCAGGCGAAGACTTGGTCAGCGAAGGTGATATTATTTACATCGTAACTTTAAGCAATGAAATCGA
>CAYZQB010000076.1:0-14283 GCA_964480395.1 uncultured Planctomycetia bacterium | reverse complement strand
TATCAACCATTTCCGAAAGTTTATTCAGTAATTTCTCACCCTCCTCAACAACTGATTTGTCAGAATGTAGTTTCTTAATAATGTCTTTTACAATTGAAGCATATTGATTTGCAAGTTCTGCTTCATTCCTCTTGATTACAAGGTTTGCTCTAAGTTCCTCAAGCTTATTATTCGTATCTTTTAATCTGTGTATAAGGTGTATGTTTTTTCTTAAATAATCATGAATCCTCTGTTTAAGGTCATCAATTTTCTCAATAGTATCAGCAGACTCGGATTCATTTTTGAATGCGAGTATTTGAGCTGTCTCATCCTTGGTATCCACGAGCGATCTTTCTAGATGATCCCTATTGTTTTCAATGGTTGGCTCGCTTTCGAATCTTGGTACTTTCGAAATATAATTATTGAATTTAGTAAGAACAATAGCAACTTGCTTATTCCGTTTTGCTTTGTCTGTAATCTGTACCCATATTGTATATGCATCTTCAAGCTCTTTTTCCATATTTGCTTCATCTTCGAATTTTGCTGGTGCTTCCTTTCGAATTTTTATCGCAATTTCATCTGCATTTTTGAAAACATCATTATTATTCAAGAAATTATTAAATTTTTCAATGATTTTAGTTAAATCAACTTTTGTGCCTGGCTGATGCACTTGTTCAAAATCTTGGTAAATTTCTATCAATTCTTTTTTCTGAGGAGTGTTATCAATATGCATTTTAATTTTGTTAATAATATCAATAATTCTTGGATCCTTTTCAAATAACGGTCTGGTATTCAATAGCCCATTTATTCGGTCCTTAAAGCTAAACAATTTAGAAAGATCTGATGTATCAACGCCTTCATATGCGTTCATGATTTGTTTTATTCGGATTTCATCATTTTCGAAATCCTGTCGTTCCTTAATATAACCTTCTACGAGCAGCATTTTTTCATCAAGCTTAAATTCCACAGCATATTTTGAATTCATTGATATGTAAGATTTAATCTCTTCAAGATGTTTATTAGCTTCATCTACAGTCATATTCTTGATGATTTTATCTCGGATGAATCTACCATTTTCCTTAATTTCCTGTTTTTTGTACTCTTTCATAAAAATACTCAGATCAGACTTCAACAACATAAACTCAGCACTGAATTTAAATTTTGGATTATTCTGTTCTAGGTTTTGCATTGAGCTGAGCGTTACTTTTGCCAATGTACCGTTCTTTTCGGATAAACACTGTTGAGCTCTATCAATAAGCTTTGTTTGACTAACTTTAACTTCTCGGTTGTCGCCAAATTCAGCAGTGATAACGGAATTAGAAGTCAAAGACAGAAACAAAATGAAAGAAAGTATAAAAACGACGAGAAATATTGAAACTTTTGGAATAATTTTAATTACGCTGATGGATCTCGGAGATTTAAATTTCTGATGATCGCGCATTAATTTTGCTGCTTGTTCAGGTGTTATCGTCGTTGTAGCAATATCAGCATTTTTCTTTTTTCTATCAGTTGAGTCGCTATCATCGTCTTTATGTGAACGAGAAGTGAAACTTTGTGAAACTTGAAGTCTTACTTTGTTTGACAATTCATCAGCATCAGTTTCGGTGATATATTCATCGTCTTTATCTTTAAGAAATCCGTCTTTTCTTTGTGTATGAAGCTTTGCAGTGATAAGAATATCCTCTTCATCCGCGATAACTACATCTGTTTCCTCGGAATAATCAATTTCATCGATTGGCGTAATGCTTTCGTAATCCTGATCTTCTTTATTTCTTTTCTGCTTATCATCTTTCATAAAGTCGGTGAAATCACCTGAACGCTCCGATTCAAGAACTTCCATCTGCAAATCTTCAAACGCATCAACACCGTTGAAGAAACTGTCGTTGTTTGAATTCGGTAAACCTTTAGTTTTATCTGAACCTTTCTTGATCTTTTGAATCTCATGATTAAGATTTTGGTCTTCGGATATGTCTTGAGAAAAATCAAGCATATCAACATTTCGCGTTGCAAATAAATCGATTTCATCAGGTGAAAAATCATCACCTGTAGTATTGAAAATATCGACATCTTCGATATCTGCGAATAAATCGCTATCTTTCATTGTATGAGGGCTATCTTTGGTTTGAACACCGTCCAAATATTCTTGCTTTTCATTTTGTTTATTATTTGCATTCATACCGATCTGTTGTGCTACATTCCCGGTTTCATCTTCGGACTCATCGTATACTGCCAAGATCTCTTTTGAATCCTTGATTATCTTTTTATTGTCTTTAAGTGATGGATCAAACTTCGGCAGGATATTAACCTGGTTGGCATAATCAGGATCATATTCAAACAAAATACGCTCAAGTTCGTCGACAATCTCAGCCATATCGTTCGGTCGATTCTCCATATTCTTAGACGACATAACTTTTATCAGACGATTCAATTCGTTTGGTATTAATGGATTAAATTCATTTGCATAAGGAAGTGGTGTACTGATGTGTTGATGCACGACTGCTGCGGGAGAGCCAGTAAATGGCAGTCTCCCTGTTAAAGCATGAAACATACTGATAGCAAAAGAATAAATATCGGTTCTGTTATCGATTTCTTCACCAAGTGCTTGCTCAGGCGCAATATATGCAGGAGTACCAAGCACAAATCGCGGATCGGATAAACCTATATGCTCTGCCTTGACAACCTGTTTTGCGAGACCAAAATCGACGATTTTTACGTTCCCCTTCGAATTAACGATAATATTATCTGGTTTTATATCCCTGTGAATAATGCCATGATTATGCGCTTCAAGCAATCCTCTTGCAGTTTGAATAAACCAGTTTAGCGTTTCTGTAATTGGTAGAGCACCTTGTTGATCAATCTTTTGTCCGATATTCTCACCGTCAACCCATTGCATTGAAAGATACGGTCTGCCGAATTTCTCACCAAACTTGTAAACCTGTACAACATTTGGATGCTCAAGTTGTGCCATTGAACGAGCTTCAATCCCGAAACGTTCTACTTGCCCTTTGTCCGATAAAACATCGCTGTTCAACACTTTGAGAGCCACCGGACGTTCAAGTGTAAGGTCTTTACCTTTGTAAACGATGCCGATACCACCTCTACCAATGATTTTTTCAATCTTTATACCATCAAGAAGTGCTCCAGGCGGTAAACCTTTGTCCATCATCTCAGCAGTAAATACTGTATCCTTTGCTTCCGATTTGTCCGACGCCTTTTTTTTCGAAATTAACGGGTCAATCGCAGAAAATACAGCCTTCTTGAGTGCTTTCTGAGATTCGTTCTCAATGTCTTCAATCTCTCTTCTAGCTTTTTCTTCACTTTGAATCACCGAATCGGTTATTTTTGAGCCGACACCTGTTGTTTCACCAGTCTTTTTAAATGATTCGATAGGATTTTCGCTTAACCCCCTTTTTTTCATTTCATAATCGCTTATCCTATCAAGAACTGATGCTTCGGGGTCTCTGGATTTATTACGTTTAAGCTCATTTTTGGCTATCCCTATGGAAGGAGTCATCAGTTTTGGTGCTTTGGATATTTTGTCATTAGCGGATTTTGCTTTACCCTGAAGCAGAAAATCCTGTCCATTACATTCAGGACAAAGGTATTCCGTTCCACCAATTAATTCTTTACCCAGAAATGCTTTTCCACATGATGTGCACATAAATCTCGAATCAGAAATGGTCTCAAGCAGCGATTTCGCCTGTTTTATTTTTAAGTAACCCTTGGTAATTGCCCATGACTCGAAAGTAAGGTTTTGAGCTTCTGCAGATTTCTGATATTCTTTTTCCAGAAGTTTGGCATTTTTCTCTTCTATGTAACCCGCTTCTACAGCGAATCGCGTAATAATTGAAGATCTTCGCATTTAATACTCCAAAATCATAATCGTACTTTTTATATTGTCGCTCAATGAAGTTACGATTTCATAAAGCAACATCTTGAAATATACCGACTTGGGATTTAAGCACAATTTCGCAATAAATCCTTGAATATTTTCATAAAACGTCATTATAACAAAATACAGAAAACTTTTATAATGCAGAAAGGATTTTCTTGTTTTTTTTAATTAATTGCACTTTTAATAAGTCTTATAAGTTATTTGTTATCTTGACAATGCTTTTAATAAATGCATCAAGGGTGCACAATTATACGATCGGAGTAATTAGTATGAGTTCGCCTTCTCAACCTGGTTTGAAATCTTTTGAATTACCACTAAAAGTACCAGAGACTTTAATTCCTTACGATACCCGGAAACTACCTCAGGAATATGTTGAAATTTGTGTGATCGGTTCTGGTGCTGCAGGACTATGTGCTGCACTGGAGGCATCGAAGACAAGAAGCGTGCTTGTTATAACAAAAGCTGAGTTCTCAGAGAGTGCAACATGGTATGCCCAAGGCGGTATTGCAATTGCAATTGGCGGAATCAAGAATGAACAATCACATATTAAAGATACTATCAATGCTGGCTACGGCTTAAATGACATCGATATTGTATCTGAAATTGTCAAAGAAGGACCAAAAGATTTACAGAAGCTGTTGAAGCTTGGTACAACTTTTGACACAAATATCGATGACAACGGACATAAAACACTCTCACTCACTCAAGAAGGTGGACATTCAAGGCGGAGAATACTGCATGCAGGAGGTGATGCAACCGGTAAAGCAATTGAAACATCTTTGATTGATGCAGCTAAACGCAACGAATATATCAGAATTTATGAGCAGACCTTTGTTGTTGATCTTTTAATTGACGAAAACAATATTTGTCGCGGCATTCTTGCAATGCGCAATGGAAAGATTTTTGTTGTTTGGGCTGATGCTGTGATACTCAGCACAGGAGGTATAGGTCAAATTTACCGAGAAACAACAAACCCAAAGGTTGCAACCGCGGATGGCCACGCAATAGCTTACCGTGCAGGTGCAATAATGCGAGACCTTGAATTTATGCAGTTTCATCCAACAACTTTGTATCTTGCAGGAACCGCACGAATTCTTGTAACAGAAGCTGTTCGAGGCGAAGGTGGTATATTGCGAAATCGACTTGGTAAACGCTTTATGCCCGAATATGATTCTAATGCTGAACTTGCGCCACGAGACATCGTTTCAAGAGCATGTATTTCTGAAATGCAAAAAACCGGAGACACAAATGTTTATCTCGATGTAACCCATCTTGACATTGAAAAACTACGCAAACGTTTTCCTGGTTTTACAAAAACCTGCGAAAAATTTGACATTGATCTTACAACCGAACTAGTGCCAGTTCGTCCAACTGCGCATTATTACATTGGTGGTGTGAAAGTTGACATAAACGGCAAAACAAATATCGAACGTTTGTATGCTGTTGGTGAGCTTGCGTGCTCAAGTTTTCATGGTGCAAACCGTCTTGGCTCGAACTCACTTCTAGAAGCTGTTGTAATTGGCTTGCGTGCAGGGGAATGTGCAGCGAATGAAATGGGAAGCATCGGAAAGCAAAAGCAGCTTATATCTGAAGGTCCAAAAAAGCGTGAAGATTTCGATGCAGATATAGACGACCTTACGAACGCGGTAAAATCGCTAATGTGGAACATGATGGGTGTCATTCGAGAGAAAGAAGGTTTGGAAAAAGCATTGATACGTCTTCATTCTTGGATGCGATATGCACTTTTTAACGTGTTTAACGAAGCAAAAGCGTGGGAACTGCAAAATATGCTCACGATTGCTGCACCAATGCTTGAGTCAGCATTGAAACGTGAGGAATCCCGTGGTGTGCATTTTCGCAGCGATTTCCCGGAAATGAACGACAAATTCAATATTCACATTGACCTTTTTAAGCCGAAATAATCAAATTTCGAATTGTTGCGATTGGTAGAAATCGGATAATTTTTATAGTTTTTCAAAAACTATCTGGAAATATTCATCGTCGTATTCATTTATTTCGATTACTTTGAATTTCAAGCGTTCTGCAGTTCTAATAACGTTATCCTTTGAAGCACCAGCATCGACAAGTATTTCAGCTTTGCCTTCGTTGATTTTCCGAAGTGTCAATTTTGTCCGCTGTGCAGGTACGGGGCACGAATATCCACGGACATCAAGCTTTGTTATTTCTTCCATTTTTTTCTCCTTAAATATTACTTCATCTTTTCACGCATTGACAACCCGATTAACATGCAGAAAATTATGCCGATAATGAGGATATGCCAGCTAAAGGGACCTAAGCCTTTTCCAGAGGAAGCGAGTCCGAAATTGTGGGCAAATCCTGCACCGACAAGCATTCCAAACACGAATATACCTGCATCGCTGTCACCTTCACCTGATAAAAATATTTGTCTGCCCGGACATCCGCCAGCCAAAGTGAATGCAAGCCCTGCAAGAAGCATTCCTGCCATGTTTCCGAGCCAGTCTGTGTGTGATGCCGGTTGACCACTAAAACTCGGATTAAAACCAGCAGTATCTCCAACACCTGCAATTATAAGATTTGTAAGAAATGCAAACACAATAAAAGCAATTAAACCGTTGAAAAGATGAAAATCTCTCAGTAAAACAAGGTCGCGAATTGCACCAACAGTACAGAATCTGCTTCTTTGAGCTAGAAACCCAACAAGTAACCCGATAATCAACGAAATTATTAGCGGAGCAAACATTGCACCAGCACCTTTTGTTGAGAAAAATATCGGTGCAGAACCAATCTCCCCAGATGCAGAAAACACAGGTTTAACAATCACAAAAGCAAGCAAAACTAATGCAAATAAAGGCAGAATCAGCCCAACCATCATAGGCGCTTTATGATTACGTCTTAAGCTGAAGCCGTTTTTCAACAAGTAAACACCAATCACGATTCCGATAACCAAGCCGCTTATCCCGAAAATCGCGTTCCAGTCACCGCCAGCAAGCCGCAGCATTGCACGCCAGGGACATCCGAGGAAAACCAATGCACCAATCATTGCGAAAAATCCAAGTAAGAAGCGAATTATTGGAGCAGAACCTGTTCTGGGCTTGAATTCCCTGAATATTAATGCTGCAGCGAATGATCCTAGTATAAACCCAATGATTTCCGGTCGAATGTATTGAACCGCTGCTGCTTTATGCATACCAAGTGAGCCCGCAATATCACGAGTGAAACAAGCTACACAAATACCCATGTTGCCGGGGTTTCCCCATTCTACGAGTAAAGCAGCCAGTATTCCAATGATACTACCAGTGATTATTGGACCCCAACGCGTTGTTAAAATACTTAAAACTTTCATAACATACTCTCCTTGTGTGAAAATTCTTATCGAAATTGAAAATACATTTTATGCACGGAAAGTGTGATGACTGTACTAAGGATAAATATGTAAAATATATTTAGTAAACGGAATCTGTGATACTTGAGTAAAAAACAATGTCAGTAATGCATAATCACACCCGGTGCTGAATGACGTTACACTCAGGTGAAACCAAGGCAGGAATTGAAATGATTAATGTTGTTCTGCATCTTTTTCTAAAATAAAACCAGATAACAATATCCTATTTTCGATGGCAAAATCAACTATTTTTTTAGTTTTACATTTTTTACAGGCGGAGAAACAGATTGCATAGGTCTTCGTCCTTTATTCTTTTGGCTCGAAATCTTCTTTGCCAACGCCGCAAACTGGACATACCCAATCAGCATCTATATCCTCAAATGCAGTTCCAGGAGCAATACCGCCATCAATATCACCTTTTTCAGGATCATATACCCAGCCACAAACTTTGCAGACATATTTCTTCATTGTTACTCCTAAATTTTATTTATATTGTAAATAAATAAATTATCAAAATTATGAGTTATATGATTTGAGATTATTCAGCTTTTTTGAATTCATAGTCAGGCAGATCTTTCGGCGCAAAACGTGCTAATGCCGTTCTGTCTGGGTAAAGAAATAAATTCAGTTCTGTACAACACCAGAATTTTAGCGGAAGTTTTGGTTTTGTAACTGTAAAAAGCTGCTTCTTTTTTAAGAATTTCTTACCTATAACGGATGCGACAGATTTGTAACCCTTGTAATTTTTTGCCAGTCCCCAATAAATAATGAGATGTGATAAAGGATTATTAATGTTATAAGAACCTGCCAATGTCTCATCAGAAACGATTTCTGTATAAATTTTTTCGAATTCGTAGTATTCCTCAAGTTTTTGTGTATCAGTATTGATAAATTCTTTCAATTTCGTTATATCTTCTTCAAAACCAGCTTCACCGTCAATACCTTGCAAAGCATAACAGATAAGAGCATGATGCCAGAGATTATCTGCAATCATATTGATACCGGTGATTTCATCTTCCCTTGTTTTCTTTGTGCATTCGACAGGACCGACGCCATAATGCGCCAAAAGTTTGATAAATTCAATCTCATCAAGCAATTTATCCTTATTTAAGTCATATTTATCGAAGTGTTTTTCATTAAATCCAAATGGAATTCTTTTATAAATGTTGAATTCTCTACCTTCAGGCAAATCTCGGTTGTTAACCTTCTTTATTTCATCAAGTGTTATATGTTTTTTATCTTCATCAAGATCCATTCCATTAAATGCGGTTTTCAATAATGCTATGAATGTCTGATACTGGATTTGATAGTCGAAAGGAAAATGTCCAAGTGCAGTTGCTGCAATTTCATATGCTCTGTGCGGATTCCTGGATTCATGTATCAGCAGTAAAAGTAAATATCCTTTATGGTAATTCGGGTGTAATTCGATTATGTTTTGAAGCACTTCAGAGGCTTTATCATGTAAACCCAGTTTCCAATAAATCTTTGCAAGAACGTACATTGCATCGGGATTATCAGGAAATATTTTTTGAATATCCTTTGCTGCTTTGTAAATGTTTTCTGGATTCCTGTAAAACTTGTTTGCGGTCATTAAAGCAGGCATTGAATCGAAAATGATGTCGTGATATGCAGCAAGCCAATTGTTGCGAAGCAGATATGATTTGAGAAAATAATCGTGTGCTTTCATGGCTTCAGCTTTACCGTTTATGAAAACTAATTTCCCAATTACCCAGTAAAGTCGGAAATCGTTTGCACTCTCGGTTTTCACTTTTTCAAGTTGCTCAATAAGCATGTTTATTTTATTCATATGTGCTGAAAGTTTTGCAGGATCAGATGGTGAAGCCATTAGTAAGAGATGAGCTTTGAAAACCATTGCTCGTGTAAAATCTGGTTCCAGTTCAATCGCTTTATCAAGCATCTTTTCAGCATCATCAAGCTCATATCTTATATAGTGCAAATAAGCTTGAATATAATTCCTGAACGAGTTGATATATTTACAAAAGGTTTGCTTTTCCGCTTTTTTCTCGATATCCCCTCTATTGAAGTTTATCGATGGAGAATATGCAAGTTGACGAGAGAAATTCGTTAAACCTCGCATTAACATCGATATTGATGCTGTCTCTTCAACGTAGCAGAGAATTTCATCGTTCTCAACATCATACCATGAACCTTTTACTAGAACATTCGGTGCTGAGAGATTCACATTGCCGAAGATTACGTAGTCAGCATCAGCCAAAAATGCGATTTCACGTGCTTCCTTGATTCCGGGTGCAGGTGGCAGAGCAATATTTGTAAGTAAATTAGCGACATATGCAGGATCCGACACGGAAAACTTATAGTAAAAATCAAGATAGTATGATGTCAGTATTTCAACACCTCGGGCTATTTCAACACTTTCTTTTGATGAAGGTTTCAATGAGCCAAATGGAATTATCACAACTTCTTTGGTTTCTATTGGTTTAATATCTGTTGGAATGGGTGATTCATTTGCTTCAAATTCGCCATCATTTGCATCATCCGCATCGTCATCAGCTTGTAAATAATTTCCATCATCCGAGTTTTGCTCAATGAAATGATTCACTGATGTAAACTCCGCTGATGTCCATGAATGAGCAATCAGAAGCAAGAATATCGCCATAACAATAATTAAAACAAGTTTATTATTTATCATGTTTTCTCCAATTTATCTTTTTTCAACTTTAGAGTTATGATTGTAAATTCTTTCTGCAGTGTACGCAAGGGTGCGAAATTTTAAAATGAGTGTTTGCACACATTTCGATCTAAATGGATGACATCTAAAGTCTGGAAGGATGTTTGAACAAGTTTGCTTAATGATAATGTATATGAGGATAATATCGAAAGTTTTTCATGTTGTATCAGTAAGAACCTAGTATTAGGGTTAACATATAATTTTTATCACTCACAATCATTCAAATACTAAAATTTTGATAAAATTACTCAGGGAAGGGTTCGAATGAACCGCTTTCGGGAGTTTTATCAATCTCTTCTTTTGTCAATTTTGTGGGTTTGCCAGCCTCCCATTTAGGGATTATATCTTTGAATTTTTCGTCTGTTTTGAGTTTTTCAATCCATTTCGTAAATTCGCTCGTGTCCCAGAGAATTGCAATGTTTTTGTCAAGGAAAATTCTATTGAAGTCGTTAAAACCTTCGCGTACAGCCTTTTTCAGGTTCTGCATGCACAATCTGCGCAATGAATCTTTCTTCTCAGTGTCCTTTTCCAGAATTGCACGAATTCCGGTAATCACTGCAAGTTTATAATAAGCATACGATTTCTTACGTTTCAATGCTGTGCCGTTCTGTTCGCTGTCAAATGAATCAAGAACTTCGTTATAAATCTTCTCAGCTTCGTCGAGTTTATGTGTAATCAAGTATAAATTCGCAAGATAAAACTTAAAATCAATCTTAATGGCATTGTCTCGAATTGTTTTCATATCCTGCAAGCTTTTTGTAATTAAATCATTAGCAGTTTTCGTATCACCGAGGTTGAAAAGTGCCAATTTACACACTGTTAAGAAATCGATTTGAAAGTTAACATCATCATCCATCCAGTAATATTGTCTTTTTTTGAACTTATTCATGGCTTTTGAAATAATATTCTTGGCTTCCGGAAGTCCTGAATCTCCAAGGCTGCGGACAGCATAATCGCGTATTTTGTCGGTCTTATCCGCGGGAAAATTACTGAGAATATTATTCTTGTTGAAAATTAAGTCACTAAGAACTTCGAGAGTGATTTTGCCAAACTTGAATATTTCGGTGTATTCCTCGGTGTAATATGCAAAACGTCTGCTTTCTACGCGGTCAGCATAAAAATTTATAATGCGTTCACGAACGAGAAGCATATAAACTTTTTCCAGCTTTGGTGAGCGGGTGATTCCCTGCTTGCTTTTATCCTCAATGCTTTTAATGAGAGTTTTCCAGCCTATATCGCCGATTTTATCGAGTGCTGAGGCAATTCGGAAAGAAGCACTTTCAGGAAGAAATTCGATCATTTCAATGATTTTCGAGCATGTTTCAACCTGCTGACGCATCGCAAAAATTTCGATAAACATAATTTTTACGGCATTTGTTGCGTTCTCGAATTTTTTCTCCAACGCTTCATTTGCTTCAATCGGCAATGCCACAAGCTCCTGCATAGCAAGTTTTCGGGTTCTATAGTCTGTAGCACCAAGCCTTTTTATCGCTGAATCAATAATACTCGAGTATTCATCTGAAAATGACGGTGTTGGCATCAGCAGAATCGCTAAAATTAGTATCGTAAAATACTTGTACATTTTTGATATTCTCCCAAATATTCATTCCATTATACGAATAATTGATACAAAGTATTATAAATTATCGAGGCAAACTGGCATCAATATAAAAAATAATTGATACTTTATTGTTTGATTCAAGATTGTATATTATCAGACTTTGTTCAAGGCAGGTTTACTTGTTATTTTGATATTTTTTTATATAAACGCATCAATGAAACTAAGGTGGGTAGAACATGAATAGAACAGTGTTAATTCTAGTATTGGTCATTTCAGTCTTTTTAATGTCTTGCTCAAAGAAAACTGTTAAGCAAGCAGATTTTGAAGACACGACAGATTTCAAAATTGAAACTATGAACATTGGCGGTTCCGAAGTTAAACTTGCAATTGCTGCAACAAACATTAACAGGATGAAAGCCGCGGAAGTCCTGACTATTGAAAGGATAGACAATGTTGTACATGGGATTTTGTACGTTTATGACGGCGATACACCGGTAACATTCAGGCAGAAAATTTGTGCTTTTGCGTCTGATATTGCTTTTCTTGACGATGAAGGAAAAATAATCGGCATTTATGAACTGCCACCTACACCGCATAATCCTGAAATGATGAAATCAGCGAAAGCTTATGCAGATTATATCAAGAGTCAAGCGCAACAAGATGGTCGAGAAGTAACACCTGAGATGGAGAAAATCTATCTCAATTATTCTAAAGAACAAATGCTAAACGCAGGTTTCATTGCCTGGGCGAACCCGAAGAACTCAGCAGTAAACTCGAAGTTCGTTTTGCATATGCCAGGTGGTTTCTTCAAGGAACATAAAATTGCTGATGGCGAAAACATCAAGTTAACAGACGAAATCAAGAAATTGACAGGTGAAAAAACAAAACCTGTTGTCGAATTCGAATATGAAACAAATGATGCTAAGCAAAACAGAGTTAAAAAATATTTCACGATTGATGTTGCGGAAACATTGGATAAAAGGTCGCAGGCACTCTCGACTAAACGATTAAACAACATCGGTGAAGATGAAATGATTGCGCTGATGTGGAAAAACAAGCGTCAAATCAATTTTAACGTTGTTGACCCCGAGCTTACAAAGCTTTTGTACATTGTGCTTGTTGATATTCCTGAAGAAGCTTTCGGTCAAGTCAGTGGAAATTTTGTTGCAATGGAGCCGCCGAACGCATCGCCTAAAGAAATCGGGACGTTGACGCAGCTTGGATTAAAAAATGATCCTGCATATAGGAATTATTCATACAAAAGCATGAAAAAATATAATAGCATGTTGATATTTTCGAAAAAAGGTGTCGAAAATCTGCGTCTGAATGAAAACAAAATTAGTTTTAACGCACCACCTGAGCTTGTTAAATTCAAACCTAAGGACGATCCTGAAAAATTCGACATAGTCTATAAAATTGATGAAGCAGATGTAAAAGTAAAAGCTAAGGTTGGATTAATTCAGAGTGAAGTCGGCAGACGCAGAGGGCTTAAGCTTGCTAAATCGCTTCCGATTTACGAAAACTCCACCAATCCTGATGACGAAAGTGCTGAAACAGAGGAAATCGCTAACGGTTATCTGCTTAGGTTCGACCGCATCAGGAACAGACCGATCTACACTGCTGAATTGCCGGCACCATTCGACATTGCTCTTCTAAACGCAAACAACTCAATTGTTAAGGTTATAGAGATTCCTGATGAAAAAACGCTATCAACGATGAAAATTTATGGTGAGTTGATGGAATTTAGTGAAAAAGCATATCAAGCTGCATGGATTATGCCCTTCAAATGGTTCAACTTGAACGAATTAGCAAGAACCGATGAAGAGGGAAACGTTCAATATACCAAAGGCAAACTGCTGATTTCTGGAGCTATAAGCAGAGAAACACCTGAGCCCACAAGATACAAGATTCTTATCGAGAACATACCCGTCTGGGTTGAGCTTTTAATTAATACAAGCGAAAGACTACGTGGTTTGCAGTACGTGCAAGAACTTCCACCAAACAGTGGTGCTCTTTTCATTTATAAAAACCATAAATCCACAATGGAATTCTGGATGCCCAATTGTTTGATGGATTTATCAGTGCTTTACATTGACAAGAACTGGTATGGCAAAAGTGCTAGACAGATGCTGCGTCCGTACACCAAATTTCTCGGTGATACAGATGAAGACAAGCAGAATCGTCCTGAAAACGAGGAGAATTCTCTTAGGAATTTCTCCAAGAAATACGGATCCAAATACGTTGTTGAATATGGCATTGAGATGGAGCGAGGTTGGTTTATGAAGAACAATCTGGTGGTTTATGCTGACGAAAGGTATAATACTGTTGAAGAACCGAGTAAGTATTATACAGATGTGAAGCTCGTTGATGTTCCCAAGATTACAATAATTCAAGGTTCTCCGGTACAGAAATTCCTCGAATATGTGAAATAACATGCTTCAAGTTGATAAAATCGCAAAAACATTTGACGGCAGGAAAATTCTGCGGGACGTTAGTTTTACACTTGAAAATTCCGGAGTTTTGCTTGTAACAGGGAAAAATGGTTCGGGAAAAACAACGCTTCTGAATATATTGTCCTGCTTGATTCCCACAGATGGGGGTTCTGCAGAAACAGATACGGCAAAATTGAGTGTTTCAAAATCCTGGAAAGAACAAACCGCGTTTGTTTCCCATGAATTATTGATTGCAGAGAATCAAAGTGTAGAATTTACACTTAATTTTTATAGAAAATTTTTCAATGTCAATGATTCGCGATTTAAGGAAAACCTGCAAAC
>CAYZQB010000075.1:6784-14367 GCA_964480395.1 uncultured Planctomycetia bacterium | reverse complement strand
CGAAAAGTTGATGGAAAAAGTGAAAATTAAGAACAAAATAGGACGTCCAAAGCAGCTCCCGAAAGCGATTGCCGGCGATAAAGCATACAGCGTAAGACGCATCAGATAGTGGTGCAAAAACAGGAGAATTGAAACGGTCATTCCTCCTTTATCCAAAGAGATTGTGGTTGTCAGTTATAACAAAATTTTATACAAGCAAAGAAATGTGGTAGAAAGAAGCATCGGCTGGATCAAACAATTTAGGCGGATCGCAACGCGTTACGAAAAGTTATCTCAAAGTTTTATTGAAATGATTAAACTCGCAATTTCTGTTCTTTTCCTCCGAAAGTATTTTTCAAACACAACCTAGTGTGGTTGTTACTTAATTCGCACATATTATTTTTAAACACATCCGCTGTGTTAGCACATTTCCAATCATTTTTCCCATCAAATTTGCATCAAATAATCTATTAATCTATTAACAACATTTTTGTATTACTAAACAGATAATTCGGTAACAGCTTGATTAACGACTAAGCCTGAGGGATATGTTATTAACGCTTAATCAAACTCGAAATCACTCGATTGTTGTGATTTTCTCAACTACCCAGACTATATCTTATCTATCAAATTCATCAAAGTTCATGTCAAAAAACAGTTTACAGTATTCTGGTGTTGGATTTTTCAATAATACAACTAAAACAATAATATCGGATGTTAAACGAACTGTCACAATTTCCTCATTATTGTTTACACATTCAACCCTTTCGCCATAACAATTTTTAAATGTTCAAAATGTTATACTCACTGGCTTTTGACTGGAGAACCTGAGATTGAAGATACAAAAAAGATATTATTGAAATGTGTTGCTGATATTAAGTAATCTTATTTTTATAATACATTTGATTTACGTTTATAAACACTTTATACTATATTTGAATTTTCATTCCTTTGACTCACAATAAGCGAAAAATCCTCAATTTACACAAGGTGAGCTATGAAAAGAACTTCTGTTCTGTTTTTCTGCCTGTTTGCTTATTTATCAATCGGTTGCAGTGTAATCATTAATAAAACATTCTGTATCGTAATCATAAAGCAAGGAACAATGATTATTCAATCCAATGCAGGTGTTTTTGATTTCGGAGACATTTTCATCGGTGAAAACAGTGATGAATTCACGTTCACAATCGAGAATCCCGGAACGCGCGAATTGATTTTAATCGGCAGACCTGAAATGATTCAGAAAACTAATGATGTATCAGATTCATTCACAATTAATCAAGCATCAATGGTTTCACCGGTTCAACCTGGTCAATCAACATCTTTTTCAATTTCCTTCAATCCAATTTCAGAAGGTTTGAGTACAGCAACAATAATGATTCCAAATGACAGTGAAGTAAATAACCTTTATAAATTCACCATTTTGGGCAAGGGGATTACTAAATCTGAAATTAACGTTAAGCAAGGAACAACAAATATTCCATCAAATATAGGTTCGTTTGATTTCGGAAGCTTTGAAATTAGCAATTCGAGCAAAGAAATAACATTTGCAATCGAAAATCTTGGATCTGCTAACCTGAAATTAACCAATACACCAATTATTGATAAATATGGTACTGATGAAACAATGTTTTCTCTAAATCAAAGCTCTACAATTTCTTTAATAAAACCAGGATACATAACAACATTCTCAATAATTTTTACACCAACTAGCGAAGGGAATAAATCAGCAACAATTTTAATTGAAAACAATGATCTAGACGAAAATCACTATACATTTTCAATTCAAGGCACAGCAACAGTGATTCATGCAATCGGATGGATAGGTGGCGCTTCAAATGGCTGGAAAACATCAACAGCTCCTCTTTATGCTAAGGATTATCAGAGTTTTGATCTTCCGAATGATATAAGTCATGATTCTGAAGGAAATATCTACGTAGTAGAGCTAAACAATAATAGAATAAGCAAATGGGATAGCTCAGGAAATGCACAAGGCTGGATTGGCGGCTGTACCAACGGCTGGAAAACATCAACTGCACCACTTTCCGGACCAGACTTTCAATCTTTTAGACATCCAACAAGTGTTTTTGTTGATTCAGCAGGTTATATTTACGTAGCTGATACTGGAAACAATAGAATATGCAAATGGGATAGCACAGGAAATGCTATCGGCTGGATTGGCTGTGGTAAAACTGGCTGGCAAACTTCGTGGGGATACAATGCTGGAGGAGAATATAATTATTTTAATCAGCCTTGTGGAGTTTATGTTGATTCATCAGGAAACATTTATGTTGCGGATTCAAAAAATAATCGCATAAGTAAATGGGATAGTAGTGGACATGCACACGGTTGTATAGGTGGTGGTAGTAACGGATGGAAATTTACATATGGTTTTAACAATGGCAATGATTATCAGTCCTTCAGGTCTCCATTAAGTGTTTTTGTTGATTCTGAAAGAAATATTTTTGTTGCCGATTCTTTTAACAATCGCATAAGCAAATGGGATAGCTCAGGAAATGCAATCGGCTGGATCGGTAATGGCAATAATGGATGGAAAACATCAAGTATTACAGCTATGGGAAAGGATTACCAAAGTTTCTATTTTCCTCAAGGATTGTTTGTCGATTCAACAGGAAATATCTACATTTCGGATACTAATAATCATCGCATTAGCAAATGGGATAGTAGTGGAAATGCACAAGGTTGGTTTTGTGGTAGTCCTGGTTGGAATAATATACAAGCACCAACTTCTGGAACTGGTTATCAATCTTTCTGTAATCCTAGTGGTATTTTTGTCGATTCAGAAGGTTATATTTACATCGCTGATGGCAGCAATCATCGCATATGCAAGTGGAAAAAATAATCCTCAAACTATTATAGAAGTCTCGAAAATGGAAATAATAATTTTTTCCTGCAACCTCACTCTTTCAAAGGAGACTTTCAAATGAATGGTTATTATGAAGACGAAGATTCTCTCATCATTATTCAGATTTTAAGAACTCCGGTTCTTAAAATAACTTGTCATAATTGTCAGTCGGAATTCTTGAAAACTAAGGATAACGACGATTTAGCGAAAACTATTATTGATTTCATCAATCCTGAGTTTATTAAAAATGCTGAAACCGCAATTGATCGGGAAAATAAAACTGTTGATTTAAGAAAAATCTCAATCAACCCTTACACTACGTTTTCGAAATTTAAGCTTTTTTCTATACTTGTTGATAAATCTATAGCACCAAAGATTGAAGTTGGTCGTTTCCACTATGATTATCAAATTCACATCGGGATAGAATGTAAAACTTGTAAAATTGAGCCAGAAATCTATTCAGCTACTGAATTTTCTGAAGAAGAAAGACATATATTCAATAAACTTTGCGAAAAACATGGCAACACATTCATAAAAAGGTAACGAATCAAATAGTCATTTATCGCAAAGAGCGGAAGTAATTGCTTGAATCATCCTGCCATTCGGAGTCTTTGCTTTTTCAATTTTCACCTCATGTTAAAGTTGATTAAGATTTACAGAATTTACGCATTCTGACCGTGAAGCCAGGACGCAAGCGCAATTGGTGTTATGCGTTTGTTGTATCCGCCTTCAGCTTTGAGTTTGCCTTTGTTGATAGCTGAATATATTCGCCTTACGGAACATTGACAATATTTTGCAGCTTCTTGACAGGTTAAGGTTCTTTTTCCGGTTTGATATTCGATTTTTTCAGAATCTTTTATGACTTCGGGAAGTAAGGATGCTTCAGTCATCGTATTTCCAATAAAAAACTGACCTAATTTCAATCCGCAATACTTCAGTTTGGCAATGCGAATTGTGCCAAGAGATCAGTTAATAATAATATAATCGAATATCATCGAATTGCAACTTACATCATCTTATTTTTTCATTATTTTAATTCTTTATTTTCATATCATCCACAACCTTCATATTTTCAATATTCTTAAATTACTCAAAACAATATCCACTGATATTTATTGTACATTTTATTGTACAACATAAAAAAAGGTTTAAGCGACGAAGCTCAAACCCTTGTGTTTTGTGGTACGTCTGGAGGGGCTCGAACCCACGACCCACGGATTAAGAATCCGTTGCTCTACCAGCTGAGCTACAGACGCTTTATTTCGATTATAATGTCCATTTCTCTAAAACCAACAATTATCCAGCTCAAACATGTCTAATCAGCAAAATGATTGTCGATGCTTATCAAACACTTACCCATTTCGATGAATCCTTAATTACAAGTCTCAAGCATGTTCGATCTGCAAGATGTATGACACATCAAATCAATTAAACATACATTCGCGGATACAACAATAACATGCAATCTTGCTCGCATTCATTCCGTGAAATGGTAAGTGTGAGAAATTATCAAATTCTGCAAACAGGTCAAGAAGATTTTGCCATTATTAACATCATTTGCATTTTGTTGAATTGGAATATTATTCCACGAAGTCATTGAAAAACCTGTTTTTCATTGTATAATAACACATTTAACTTTACACTTGAGAAGAAGATGGAATTTCCAAGATTCAAATACATGACATGGGCTAAAGAAGTTGAATGTGCATCCGGTATTCACTTGTCTTCAAGCGGATTACCATGTCCAGCACCAGAAGCACTTGACTTGCTCATATCACCGCCGCGAATCAAGCAGGATTCAACATATGGCGATATCGAGTTGATTGAAGCCATTGCCAAACGATACCGGTCGGATTCGGAAAACATATTCCTTGCACCTGGTTCATCCGCTGCCAATTACACTGTAATGGGCGTTTTACTCGAAAAAGATGATGAAGTCATTGTCGAAAGCCCTGCATATGAGGTTTTAGCGCAGATACCACTGGTTTTTGGTGCTAAAGTTAAGCGTTGGCATAGAAAATTTGAAAACTCATGGAAGCTTGATTTTAAGCAACTTTCAGAATTGCTGACGAACAAAACCAAACTCATTGTCCTGACAAATCCGCACAATCCAACTGGTATTTCGCTTGATAGTGAAGAACTAACTCATCTTAAACAAATTGCAGATGCTCATGATCTGTATGTGATGTTTGACGAGGTTTTCATCGAGATGATTAAGGATAAATTTAGTATTTCAGCATTGAATCGCAGTAAACGTTTTGTGGTCACGGGAAGCATAACGAAAGCTTTCGGTCTTGGTGGAATTCGCCTTGGATGGGCAATTGCTCAACCGCATTTAGTAGAAAAAATGATGTATTTCCAGGATTTGATGAGTGTTAACAATGCTGAACCTTCGATGGACATTGCATTGCGATTGTTTAAGAAAATCGATGAATTCGTGAAACATAATGCTCAAATATTGATTGAAAATTCTGCAATTATAGAAAACTGGCTCGAAAAATATGAGAATATCCAATGCAAATTCAACACTGAAGTTGCGTTTTGCTTTCCACGACTTACAGAAATAAATACACAGAAATTTCTTGATATATTACAAAAAAAATACAATACTTATGTTGTACCAGGACATTTTTTTGACAATTATGTTGAGCATATCAGACTCGGATTCGGCATAAATAAGAATTTACTTCTTAAAGGTTTGGAAAATATTGATTTAGTTTTAAACAGTATTTGATTGGAATTTATAATGGAAAATCCAAGAAAGAAGATTTTCAACAACTTGGCTGAAACCTGGGATGAACATAGCATATTAACAACTGAAAAGCAAAAAACAGTAAACGATATTCTTAACCACAGCAGCATTTTGCTGAATGACAGAATATTAGATGTAGGCTGCGGTACGGGCATTTTAATTCCTTACTTACTTTATCGCTTGGGGACTAAAGGTGAAATAATTGGGATTGACCTTGCTGAAAACATGATTAAAATCGCCAGATCAAAATTCAATGACAAAAGAGTCAGTTTCATTGCAGGTGATATTCTTGTAAAAGCATTTCCGCACAACAGTTTCGACAAAATCTTTGTTTTCTCGACATTTCCGCATTTTGATGACAAAGAAAAATATTTTAAGGTTTTTTATACGATTCTTAAAAGATTCGGCATTTTGACTATTTTTCATGTTGCAAGTTCTATCGATATCAATAATTACCATCAAAAACTTGAAACTGAAGAATTAAAAAAAGATTATCTGCCCTCAATAAATGAAATGGTCGAATTCACGAGGGGTTCAAAATGGAAAGTCATTGCCGCTGAGGATAAAACAGATTTATATCAATTCCAGGTGATGAAAGAGCAGTAAAGTTTCTATCAACAACACTCGATTTTGTTGATTAAATGAAAAAGGGAAAAGTTCGGTTTGAATATCTGGTATCAGTCTTTGTTTTTCGCAATTGGATTTTTCCCGGAAAAAACCATGTAGATTCCTGCAACGAGTAAAACTGCAGCAGCGATCCATATCACTGAATCAAGAACAAACGTAATTATCTTAATTATGATGAAAACTATGACAACCAATGCACAAATTGCAACTATAATACGACCTTTGGTCATTTTCTTGGGAATTATAAGCCGAAACAGTCCTTTAACCATAAACCAGGCAAGCCCTGCTTTTTTCTTAATTTCTTCTTTGTCTGGCAAATCGTTTTTTGCTTTATCCGACATTTATCGACCCTTATTTTATTCACTTGAGTTCTCTGTCAATTCACGCTTTGCTAGTAAGATTTCATATTCTTTCAAAGTGTTTTCGTACTCAAGCACAGATTTTTCTTTCCCGATTTTCCCATATAATCTGATTAACCGTTCGCAATCTTTAATTACACGGAGAATGTACTCAAGGTTGCGGTTTATGCTGAATGCTCGTTCCGCATACTTAATAGCTTTATCGACCTCTCCGAGTTTTTCATAAACGAAACTGATATTATTTAGCGAGATTGCGATTTTATCAGCATTAGGGAACGGATTCGATGCTGATGCGAGTAATTTCTGTTCCTTTTTATCGAGATACAACGCTTTCTGATAATATTTCAAAGCATTATTCAAATAAGATGTTTGCTTGTCCGCAATGCTTGTAATGCTGAGGTTTTCATAATAATTTCCAAGCATTGAGTATGCTGAAGCAGCAATATTGAATGCCTGCATGTTTTCAGCTTGCTTAGCAATTCCCGTGTATTTAACCCGTTCAACATTGTGATCAGTTGATGGCTCAATGAGTTGAAGTTTGACAAGTTTAATGCGGAGAATAGATACGTTGGATTCAGGGACGGTCACATTTGAAGAACATCCTGCAAATGACAAAACTGCAAAAATTATTAAAATAAATGTGTAAAAACGCATTGAATCCTCGAAATTTCATGCATGCAAGCATGCGTTTGGGTTTTTGACCTTCTCAGCTACAAAGGAAATCTTTCGTATCAGTAGAGCAGGTTGCTTGTTTATGAGTACGATTCGTACATTGCAAGCATGCGTTTGGTTTTTGACCTTCTCAACTACAAAGGAAATCTTTCGTATCAGTAGAGCAGGTTGCATGTTTATGAGTACGATTCGCACACTGCAAGCAGTGATTTTCTTTTCGACCTACTAAGCTACAAAGAAAAATATTCTCTGATGTTGAGCAGGTTGAAACCATATGAGTACGATTCGCACACTGCAAGCAGTGATTTTCTTTTCGACCTACTAAGCT
>CAYZQB010000075.1:0-6684 GCA_964480395.1 uncultured Planctomycetia bacterium | reverse complement strand
TGCAAGCAGTGATTTTCTTTTCGACCTACTAAGCTACAAAGAAAAATATTCTCTGTTGTAAAGCAGGTTGAAACCAGATGAGTGCGATTCGCACACTGCAAACAGTGATTTTCTTTTCGACCTTCTAAGCTACAAAGGAAAATATTCTCTGCTGTAGAGCAGGTTGAAACCAGATGAGTACGATTCGCACACTGCAAGCAGTGATTTTCTTTTCGACCTACTAAGCTACAAAGAAAAATATTCTCTGTTGTAAAGCAGGTTGAAACCAGATGAGTGCAATTCGCACATTGTTGTATTTTATTTTATGTTTTTCCTTAAGCAATGCAAATATTGATAATAAAATCATTATGACAGCAAATCAGAAAAAGCAGATTCAAATGAGACGATTTCCATTGTAATTTCATATAATGATGAAATATTTTGAATCAGGAGCAATAATGGAAGAGATGCCAACATTAACAAACATTACATTTCATTCGACATCGACATATAAAATTCTTGATGAGCTTGGTCAAGGCGGCATGGGGATGGTTTATTTAGCCGAAAGAAACAGCGAAGGTGTAATTGACCATGTTGTTCTTAAAACACTGAAAACGATTGATGAAAAACAAATAATTCAGCTTAGGAACGAAGCGAATATCGCCACAATACTCAGGCATGAGAATATTGTGAAATCTTACGGAATGGAATCAATTCCGATATCAAAGCTTCCACCAAGATTTCGTGATTTTCTTGATACGCTTAAACCGAAAGAGAATAATTTCTTTCAAACAAAACATGTTTATCGACCGAAGTTAACTCCAAAAAAGTCATTGTCCGATTCTTTGTTACATTTCGAACAGACAAAGACAATCCGGAATCTCAGAGACGACGAAAAATTGTATTGCATGGCAATGGATTATGTTGAGGGTGTTGATCTGGGCAATCTTTATCGCAAACATTTGCGAATGAATATGCTGATTCCGAGTATTCTAACCGGCTTTATCGTCAGCAGAATTTGTCGAGCCCTGTCTTATGCCCATAAATACATCGTTCACCGTGATATTTCACCGGAAAATATCATGATTAATAATCACGGTGTCGCTAAGCTGATGGATTTTGGAATTGCTGTTGTTGCTGGTGTTCAGAAAGAATTCGCGGGAAAAGTTGTATATATGTCTCCGGAACAGCTTTCAGGCGAAAATCTCGATGGAAGAAGCGATATTTATTCTCTGGGGCTTGTGGCATATCAGATGCTTACTGGTATAAACTTATTTGTTCAGCCAGATGAAATGACTTTCAACGAACATGTTGTATGGATTGCTCGTAAAATGGCAAAGGGATTTCCGCTACCTCACGATGTGCGAAAGGATGTACCACAAGCACTTTCTGAAATTGTCGGTAAAATGCTGATAACAAAGACGGAGCATAGATATCAGAATGCTGATGATGTTTGTACCGACCTTGAGCAAAAATACCTTTATGCGAAAGGATTTGGACCGACAAACAATTCAATGGCTTCATATATCAAGATATTTGAGCAGAATTTTAGCAATGTAAGCTCAAATCATCTGAATCAGCTGAGTTTTATGAAAGATAAAACCGGCGTATTTACAATAAAACGTAGGTTTTCACTCGACGATTACACAATAATTGGGAAAAAACTGTTTGCAGAAACTCAGCAGAAACAGTTGTCCTATCTCGTCATTCAGAAACAAGCTGACGAGAGAAATAAGTAAACATTGCATCCAATTAAAATGAACCCAAAATCTCCGCATAGTGAAGTACGCGAATTGGGAGTTTTCTTTGTGAAATTAATCCTTTGAGATGCATCAGGCATCCTAAATCACCGGCAGTGAGCGTGTTTGCGCCAGATTTTTGAAGCAGGTCAAGCTTTCGCTCCCCCATTTTCACCGAAATTTCAGGATGCTTTATCGAAAAAACACCGCCAAAACCGCAGCATTGCTTTTCCTCATCAAGCGTCAACAATTCCAATCCTTTAACATTTCTCAGAAGTTTTCGAGGACCTTCATCCACTTTCAACCCCCTGAGCAGGTGGCAGGAGTCATGATACGCTACAATCCCTGAAAATTCTGCGCCGGGAACTTCATCAATGCGCAAAACATCCGTTATGAACTGTGAAAACTCATAAACCTTTTCGAGATATGAAAAATCCTTTTCAGCGATTAATTTTCGGTATTGTTCGCGAATCATAAACGTACAGGAGCCAGACGGTACAATGAGATAATCGGATTTCATGGTTTTCAACATTGTTAGAACTTTCTGTGCACCGATTTTAGCGGTATCCCAGTAACCAGCATTAAATGCAGGTTGACCGCAACAGGTCTGACCCTTTGGTATCTCGACTGTGCAACCGAGTTTTTTAAGCACAGCAATCGATTTTACAACAGTTGATGGACTGAAATGTTCAGCTAGACATGTTGTATATAATGCAACTTTCATTCAATAATCCCGATAAAATGTCATCAAAGACTCAAGATGAGTATTATTTTATCGTAAATGCGCAAAAAATATTAATCATCTTTGGCAGTTTTGTCTGCATATAATGAGAATTTCTGAATTATCTTTTGCGTTGCAGCAAGCAGTCTTGATTCAACTGTTCTCACCGGAATGTCAAGAACTTCAGAAATCTCTTTATACTTCATCTTGTGGAATCTGCATAAGATAAACACTTCACGTTGTGGTTCAGGGATATCTGCAAGAATACTCTCGACGTAATCTGAAAATTCTTGCTCAACCAGTTTGTCGAGTGGATTTTTTTCTGAATGATGGCTCATTACGAATGAATCAGCATCTTCAACAGGAAGCGGTGAGACTTTGATTTTTTTTCGAATGCTTTCGTTTAGGAAATAATTGTGTGCAATTTGGTACAAATAGCTTGAGAATTTACCGGTGGGTTTGTATTTTTCACGATTTTTCCATAGTCGAAGGAAGACATCCTGTACATAATCTTCGGACAATTCGCGGTTTCGACACATTCTGTACAGGTAACTGAAAATCAGCTTTTCATAGCGTCGGAAAATACATTCGAACGCTTTAACATCATCTTCAGCAGATTTCTGCATCAATTCTTCGTCAGTCAACTCTTCGTACATTTCCATCCTTGATGGTTTAAATTTACAACACAGACAATAGGGCATGTAAACATGCTTTCCTTTACGCTACTGTCAACAGGATAGATACTCTTGAGTCCTATTGTCAATGCCGTAAGAAAAAAGTACGCTTGCGTACCTATTGCAAATGCTGTGAGGAAAAAGCAGGTTTACCTGTATAATTTCCTGAACCATTAATTTTGTAAACAATATTATATCAAATGTTAACATAATACGATGTTCTGGGAGTTTAGTTTGAATAAAATACGAAAAAACAAGTTTACAAAAAAACAGCGAATCTTGATAAGAAGGGAGTTCGACAAGGTTTTTGCAATTAAAAACTCCGCATCCGACCAAAATATTATTATTTACATTAAATATAATACTTTTCAGTATAACAGATTGGGTATTGTTATCGGAAAAAAAGTTGGAAATGCGGTCAGGCGTAACAGATTCAAGCGTATTGTGAGAGAAGCGTTCCGCATGTCTGAATTTGAAACGAATTGCTGTTTTGATATCGTTGTGCTTCCGAGAAAACCGTTGGATACAGCGTTAAAAAGTATGGACATTGAGAAATCTTTGCGATTGCTTGTACCAAAGTTGTGCAGCAACGGAAAAATGGATGCAAATCAGACTTAAAACTTCAATTTACATAATCGGTACAAAAACAGAAATTCCACTAATTTATCAACTGATTTCATCAACATTATCCTGATACAGGATTACTTTCTCGCCTGCATTGTTTGCAGCTTTCTTAAATGCAGCACCGGCTTTAGCAAGTGGATATTTCGCAGCAATTAAAGGCGTAGGGTCAACATCACCACTTGATAGCATATCAACTGCATGCTGTATATTCCCGCATCTCGATCCATGCAGACTTATCTCATTAATCACAATATTGTTTACATCATGTGCTGTGAACGCATTTATCAACTCACTTTCTTTGTTTTCCTTGTTAATCTTGATTTCAGCAAGAGTTGATTTCAAAATGAGCTTTCCTTGAGGTTTTACGTAATTCAGCATATTTCCCATAGTACTTGCAGTACCGGTAGCTTCATAGATTACGTCGAATCTCCCAACTACTTCCTTCAACAATGAAAGTTTTAAATGCGGAAATCTTTGATGTAAAAAATCGCGACGTTTCTCGGTACTAACAATTCCTATCACGTTGTAATTTAACGATTGTAATGCCAAAAGTGCCAGTGTCCCAAGCTTTCCAACGCCAAAAACAGCAATCTCATCTTCATGTGTTATTAGTCCTCTATCCAATGGTTCAATTGCTGCTGCTAAGGGCTCAGCAAAAACCGCTTTCAAAGGATTAAGATTATCAGGTACAACCACAATATTGAATAATGGTAGGATGAAATACTCGCTGAAAGCCCCGAAAAACTCACTTATCCCAACTGCTTTACGCTTGAGACAATGTTTTTGTAGACCTTTTGAGCAATATGGACAATCACTACTGTTGCAGCTGATATTAATATTAAATACAACACGCTTATTGATTAACTCAGGTACACCGGGTGCAGAAACCACCGTACCAACAACTTCGTGCCCAATTACTCCGATAAATCCTTTATAACCTTTGAGAATTTCAAGGTCTGTACTGCAAATACCGCCGAACTCAAAACGGATTTTCACTTCCTCAGCAGCAGCATATGGCTCCTTAAATTTTTTGTAAAGCAAATTGTTTCCGTCAAAATAAACCGCTCGCATGCAACGTTTCCCCAGCTTTATCAGTCATTTTCATTGCCTGAGCCAACAACAGTCTTAATAATCCGCCATTCGTTGTCAATAAGGTTCAGAAAAACTCTTCGATACATTGTTTTGTCTGCCAAAATATATTTTGCAGTGTCAACTTTCTTATCATCTTTTGCTTTTTCATTCTTATCTTTGGAATCAAATGTTTTCTCGGTTTTACCGTCGTTTTCTTCAATAGTCTTGTATTTTATGCTGATGTCAACTTCCGCTGTGATCTTTTTAAGCTCAGTATTCTTAATCGTTACCTCACAAGACTCAAGCGTATCGATGTTATTTCTTAAAAACTCGAACCTTTCATTATCATTCATAAACTCTTTTTCATCGATATTATATTGCCATTTCGCAAGCATCAAATTAAGCGTTATCGTATCCTCATTCAACTTAATATTGTAATTTCTCTGAAGTAGATTGTCCAAAAAGTGCAATTTCCCGGCAATCTTTGCTGATTCCTCAACAGTCTTAATACCAGTATCAAAATCATGCTTTATAAAAACTAAAGGATCGCTGAGAACGTTCATAATGTCATAGTTTGAGAAAATGTCATTGGAGTGAAAATATGCCATGTACCATTTTTCGTCTATCTGAAAAACAAGCGATTCTACCGTTCGACTGTCCATAATGACTGAATAATCCTCGTTTTCCTTTGTAAATTTTGGGAATTTGAGATAAGTTTTAATTTTTCGGAATTTTGACAAAACCTCGTATGGCAGCTTGTCAATGTTCGATATTGAAGGTCGAAATGATTTGCTGCTTATATCCTCTATACTGAATAGTGTTTTCGTGAAACCGAGTTTTTTTACAAATTCGTTTGCTTTTGGTGTAAATTCAGCTGCGATTTTCTTTACAATTTCCTTATCAGCAGCAGCTTTTTCATTTCTTAATTCGCTTTTTTTCGTTGAATTTTCTTCGGTATCAATTTTTGAGTCAAATTTTTTATCAAGCAGTATAAAATCTTGGTTGAAAGCATCTTTCACATTCCTAAACAGCTTCAAAAGTCGCATATCAATAAATGACTTTACTTCATCCTCTGGTGCTTCTTTACGTTCGATTATCTCATTATCAGCATCATTCCATCTTTTTTTGTACTTTGGAAATACATCCTGGATTTTCTCGAAAAGTTCGATTTGCTCAACAATCTGTACTTTTTCTTCACCACCGACAACCTGCAGTTTTTTCGCCAAAAATTTAAGATATTCCTTTGTACCATCTTCGACTCGAGGAATAATAAACTTTTGTACTATATCACCTTGATAATCAAACGCACTTAATACAAGGGCTTCATCGCTTGAATCGGTTGGAGAGCCTGAAGGCACGCGATTCCCACAACCAAGAATTAGACCGATTATTGAAACTAACACAAAAAATTGGATTTTTTTCATCATAAACTCCAAAATGTTTTATTCGATTTTAATTTATTGGTTCATTTTTTCAATACAATCTATTTTAATTGTAAAAGCAACGAGGATATATTGAACTTTATAAGAAATCAGCATGTTAAATATTGTGAGATAAGTGTCAGTTTAATTAATACAATCTGAAAAAGTGCTTGAAATCTCGGATAAAGTTTGTAAATTTCCAAGCTTTGATAAATTTATCAAACGTGATATGATATATGACAAAGCTGGTGTAGCTCAACTGGTAGAGCAGTGGTTTTGTAAACCACAGGTTCCGGATTCGATTTCTGGCACCAGCTCCATAAAATACAATGGCTCAAGGATTCATCCCCTTGAGCTTTTTTCGTAATCCAACTGAAAATCCAACTAAGTTATTCGATTTTAATCATTTTATGAATTTTATGAGAATGATTATAAACAATTGAGAATTGCGAGGA